>DAIUCL010000029.1:0-19774 GCA_036846185.1 Chitinophagaceae bacterium | reverse complement strand
TGTCGAGGGCTGTATAGCTCAAGAGGCCGGTAGAGGTATTGTACCAATAGATATCCAAAAAAGGGTCATTGTTGAGCGTAAAGCAACCCAATGTATAATTGGCATTGGGTATAGCAGAGTTGTTGATTGGTATAGCGGCGCCAAAGGCATTGGCATTGTTGATACGAACAAACAAATCGAGATTATTGCCATTGATTTTTTGGGTAAAGAGATCCACATCGCCATCGTTGTCGGCATCTATTACGTTCCATACTACTTCGCCTGAGCTGAGGGTGATATCCAAAGCATTATTGTAGGAAAAGGAGAGGCTGGAGGCTTGTGCATTGCTCAGCACCACATGTAAAGTATTGGCTGTGCTGCTGTAGAGGAGAATATCGGGGAAAGCATCATTATTGACCTTGCCGACAAAGACCTGTTGGTCGGTATAGGGGTAGTTGATCACACTACTATAGTCAACGACATTTTGTGCTATGAGTGCTTTAGTAGACATGAGAAAGAGAAGGACTAGCGTAAGTTGAAATGCAGAATGCGAAGAGCGAAGAGTATTCATGGTGTAAGTTATTGGACTATAAAGGTAAAGTGATTATTTCAGAAAATAGTTTTTTTCTTGTTTTATGAACAAAGGAGATATGAAGCAAGGATAGGATAATCGGCGATGGAGTAGGGCATGTATTTGGAGTGCAATAGGATTTTGAAACGTGAATGGAGGTATGCAATGGAGTAACCAATAGGAATTACAGAGAGAAGAAGAATATGATGACGATGAAGAATAGCCGTGATCGCAGCGGCATCCTTCCGGACTAGTGTGTGAGGGGCTGTGTAGAGCAAGAGGCCGGAAGATATAGCGTAGAGCACGAAGTAGTAGATGTAAGGAAGTGCGATGAGCTCCCAAAGTGATTTGTGGCTGTAAATGAATTATAGAAAGGGCATAAATATTGACATTTACATGCCTGCCGCTTTTATCGAATTTGATTTGTAATTCAAACTATTTTGGATATGAATGCCTGAATAGTATTGGAATTACCGAGAAAGATTGTTGATGGGGAATTTTATAGGTGTCGTGTTATATTGAGTGAATTTACTTGAATTACTTTTCCACGTTATGTGAATTTGCAAACGGCAGTAATGGTGCTTAGAGGCTTACATTTGTAGAATGCAAGATTATTTGAATGGATTAAACCCCGAACAGAAAGAGGCCGTGCTCCAAACAGAAGGTCCGCTGATGATCGTGGCCGGAGCCGGCTCGGGCAAAACCAAAGTACTTACTACACGTATAGCACATCTTATTCAACTGGGAGTGGACTCGTTTCGGATTTTGGCGCTAACCTTTACGAACAAGGCGGCCAAAGAAATGAAAGAAAGAATAGAGCATACGCTCGGAAATTCGGAAGCTCGAAATTTATATATCGGCACATTTCACTCCATCTTTTCGAGAATATTGCGTGTGGAAGCAACTAAATTGGGGTATCCTGCAGACTTTACTATTTATGATACGGATGATGTAAAAAGTGTACTCAAAACCATTGTGAAAGAAATGGGCTTGGATGATAAAGTGTATAAGATTTCCAATATTTATAGCAGAATTTCTTCGGCCAAAAATAACCTCTACACATACAAAGAATACCAACAGGACTATGCTATACAGCAAGAGGATGCTCGCTCCAATAAGCCTAAAATAGGTGCCATTTTCGAAGCGTATAGTAAACGATGTTTTCGAAATGGCGCTATGGACTTTGATGATTTGCTGGTGAATATGTATATTTTGCTAACCAATTTTCCGGAGGCGCTGGCAAAGTATCAGCATAAATTTCGCTATATCATGATCGATGAGTATCAGGATACCAACTTGGCACAATATCATATCATCAAACTATTGGGGGCAGTACACGAAAATATCTGCGTGGTGGGTGATGATGCCCAAAGTATCTACTCCTTTAGAGGGGCAAGTATGGAAAATATATTCCAGTTTCAGAAAGACTATGATGAAGTACGTATAATAAAACTTGAGCAAAACTATCGTAGCACTCGTACTATACTAGATGCAGCGAATAAGATTATTAATAATAACCAAAATCAAATTAAAAAAGAACTCTGGACGGATAAGCAAAGTGGTGATAAAATAAAATTGGTATGCTCCTTTACGGATAATGATGAGGGGAAGTTTGTGGCGGATGCTATTATGGAAAATAAATTGCGCAATCATAAAAGTAATAAAGACTTTGCCATCCTGTACAGAACGAATGCACAGAGCCGGTCCTTTGAAGAGTCGCTACGAAGAGCCAATGTGCAGTATCGTATCTATGGAGGGCTTTCTTTTTACCAGCGAAAAGAAATTAAAGATTATGTAGCTTATCTTCGCACTTTGGTAAATCCGAAAGATGAGGAGAGTCTTCGACGTATCATCAACCTGCCCGCTAGAGGAATAGGTAATACGACTATTGCTAAACTCGCACTACTGGCTCAGGAGCAAAATAAAAGTTTTTGGGAAATACTAACCGAAGTGGGTCAGCATGGATTTAAAGGAAGTACATTGAGTGCGCTACAAAACTTTGTGTTGGTGATTCAAAGTGCTCAGTCCATGTTGGCCAAAAAGAATGCGTATGAAGTGGCACTGGAGGTAGGTAAGATGAGTGGCTTGCTCCATGATCTTAATTCGGATAAGTCGGTAGAGGGGCTTGCCAGGAATGAGAATGTTCAAGAGCTCCTAAATTCTATCAAAGAATTTACAGAAACACCCACAGAAGATGGAGAGTTGATTTCGTTAGATCTGGGTACTTACTTACAACAGATTACGCTGCTAACGGATGCGGATAATGAATCAGACGATAATCAGGATGTGGTAAAACTAATGACAGTACATGCCTCCAAAGGCCTTGAGTTTCCATGTGTGTTTATAGTGGGTATGGAAGAGAACATATTTCCCAGCAGTATGAGTTTGTATGATCGTGAAGACTTGGAGGAGGAGCGCAGGCTTTTTTATGTGGCAGTGACAAGAGCAAAAGAAAAGCTCTGGATTAGTTTTGCTAATAATCGCTATCGATTTGGAAGTTTGGTACACAATGAACCAAGTCGATTTTTGGATGAATTGCCCCCTATACTGGTAGATGATAGTATGGCGATTAAGCCGAAGCAAAAAAGCCTCTTTGCGAATACGAATCCCTCGCGAGGATTTCAAAAATCAACAAGCAGTGAGCAAGTTATACAACAAAAGAAGACACACGGGGCTGCTGTTCCCACACATCATGCATCTATAGATTTTGTACCAGACTCGCCCGCTGATATGGTATTGGGGATGAAGGTAGAGCATCAACGATTTGGTTTTGGTACTATCATGACTATGGAGGGGCCTTTGGCTAACAGAATCGCTGAGATCGATTTTGGTACGATGGGACAGAAAAAAATCATGCTAAATTTTGCCAAATTAAGAATTGTACGATAGTAAATTTTATTTCAAAATTGAATTTATATGTCGGACATTTTCACAGAAATAACAGAAAAGCAAAAAAAGTGGATACGAAAACAAAAGATATTTTTTGTATCGACGTCACCC
The DNA here is from genome assembly GCA_036846185.1 of Chitinophagaceae bacterium. Lineage (GTDB taxonomy): Bacteria > Bacteroidota > Bacteroidia > Chitinophagales > Chitinophagaceae > OLB11. The sequence continues at coordinate 16,224 of DAIUCL010000029.1, read as the reverse complement.
TTGAGTGCTGATGGGCATGTCAATTGTTCTCCCAAAGGTTTGGACAGCTTTAGGGTATTGGGTAAAACGAGAGTGGCATATCTTGACTTTGTGGGCAGTGGGGTAGAGACAATATCTCATATTCAGGAAAATGAGCGAATATGTATCATGATGTGTGCTTTTGATGGGACTCCCAAAATACTTAGACTGCATGGGAAGGGCAAGGTCGCCTTCAAGGGGAGTATGGAATATGAAGAGTTTATGCAGTATTTTGGGAATGAACGCTCTGGTATCAGGAGTGTAATCTATGTAGATGTGACAAGGGTGAGTGAATCATGCGGATATTCGGTACCGATCTATCAATTTGTAAAAGATAGAGATGTACTGGATAAATGGATAGACAGAAAAGGCGAGGCTGCTCTCCATAAATATGTTAAAACCCATAATAAGCAAAGCATAGACGGTATACCTGGAGTGGAATAAGTATAAGCAAAAACATGTACTTATATAGAAAGGCAATACAAAGCAACAGAAATAGTGCTAATTTTGCCAGCAAAATAATAATACATGTATCCAGCAGAAATAGTATTGCCCATGAAGGCAGAATTGACCCAACAGGGTTTTGAAGATTTAAATACAGTAGAGGCTGTAGATAAGGCTATGGGGCGTAGTGGTACTACACTCTTGGTATTAAACTCTGTATGTGGATGTAGTGCGGGGACTGCACGCCCGGGAGTATTGATGGCCGTGCAAAATGCAGATAAAAAGCCCGACCATTTGACCACCTCGTTTGCCGGATTTGATACTGATGCGGTCAAGCAGGCGAGAACTTACTTGATGCCTTATCCTCCTTCTTCACCCTGTATCGCATTATTGAAAGATGGCGAATTGGTTCATATGATAGAACGACACATGATAGAGGGGCGACCTGCACAAATGATAGCTGCCAATTTGATTGATGCGTTTAATCGACATTGTTAATTTAAGACAATTAAATAAACGTAGCGGGGTAAATTGATTACATTTACCCCGTTTTTTTATTATCATCTATGTACCCTGATTTTCATTTTTTATTCCTCGAAGTTTTTGGTGTTGATATTCCTGCGCTGAGTCTGTTAAAAACATTTGGATTTTTGGTAGCTATGGCTTTTCTGGTAGGTTCCTATGTTATTTATCTTGAACTAAAGCGCAAGGAAAAAGATGGCTTAGTAACATATTCGTTAGAAGAAGTTATTAAAGGGAAACCGGCAAGTGCATATGATTATATCGTGAATATTTTAGTAGGTTTTTTGATTGGATATAAGTTTTTGGGGATGTTTATGGATAGGGATATATCTTCTCCAGATCCCATGAATTATTTGTTTTCTGGTAAAGGATTTTTACTAGGAGGAATTGTATTGGCTGCATTGTCCTTTTATCTAAAATACACCACCTCAAAAAAAGAGAGTGCAGAAGGAGAACGTAAAGTACTGCTAAAAACATGGCCTCATACTAGAGTAGGGGATGTGGCTGTGATAGCAGCTGTGGGAGGTTTTGCAGGAGCAAAAATATTCAATGCATTAGAAACATGGGATGATTTTATTCGAGATCCACTAGGTTCATTATTTTCAAGTAGTGGTTTGACGTTTTATGGAGGTTTAATAGTGGCAACAATAGCATTATGGTACTTTTCGCGTAAGATTAAACTTGATTTTCGCCATTTGTGTGATGCGGCGGCTCCGGCATTAATATTGGCATACGGCATAGGGCGTTTGGGGTGTCAGGTGAGTGGGGATGGAGATTGGGGGATTTATAATTCGGCATTTCAAACAAATGCACAAGGACAAGTGGTGGAGGCGACTGTTCCATTTGATTCGCTCAAAATGATGTATGCTGATCATTTAAGTCGGCATTTTGCTGTTGGAGATGAAATTCCACACATCAACTTCCCAGGTATTGCCGGATTGCCTCAGTGGTTGCTTGCCTATAATTATCCAAATAATGTAAATAATGTGGGGGTGGCTCTTCAAGAATGTAGTGGGGATTATTGCGCCGTATTACCTATTCCAGTTTTTCCTACACCACTCTATGAATTTATTGTTTGTACGCTATTGTTTTTCCTATTGTGGGCGTTTCGTAAGAAAATGAAAGTTCCCTTAACTATGTTTGGAGTCTATTTGATTCTCAACGGTCTGGAAAGATTCTTCGTAGAGAAAATCCGTGTTAATTACAAATACGATTGGGGCATAATTCATCCTACACAAGCTGAAATAATATCTACCTGTTTGATAATTTTTGGAATTATACTACTTTTAGTTCGAAAAAGAATAGATACAATGTTCGAAAAAGAGTAGATTCGATTAGCTTTGGTTATCGCCTTTGAACATTTGCAATATTTCTTCTTTTCTGTTTCTACTTACCGGTATGCTAGTACCATCAGCTAATATTAAGAAGCCACCGTCTTTTTTGCTATATTGTTTGATAAGTTTGGAGTTGACAAGATAAGACTGGTGAGGTCTGATGAAACCCATTGGAGAGAGTAATTCATCAAAATGTTTTATCGTTTTAGAAGCTAATACTCGTTCACCGTTTTTGAGGATTAGTGTGGTGTAATTGTCATTACTATGACAGTAGTTAATTTCATCGGGTTCGTAAAAAACAATTTTATCCAAAAAGCCTACAGATATTTTTTGACTAAATGCGGTCGGATTATTTTCAGACTGAGTAGATGTGATTGGATAAGACTTTAGTAGTTGAACTATTTGGTCGGAAACGGATTCTTTACTTTTCCTAAGTTTAAATTTTTCAATAGAATCGCGGAGCATATCTTCATCAATAGGTTTTAGTAAATAGTCTAATGCGGAATGTTTGAACGCTTCAAGTGCGTATTGATCATATGCTGTGGTAAATATTAAATAAAATTGAGGATTGGGTATTTTTGCTATAAGGTCTAAGCCAGTCATAACTGGCATTTGGATATCTAAAAAGACTAAGTCAACTTTGTTGGCTTTTAGGAAAATTAGGGCATCAGAGGGGTTGTTAAATCTACCGACTATATTAATTTCAGGGTAATTGTTAGAGAGAAGTATCTCCATAACTTCTATACAATGAATTTCGTCATCAATTATTACTGCTGTGTACATAGTTTAATTAGATATTACAAAAGGCAAAGTTATTGAAATTCGAGTACCCAAAGCCATCCCTTGAGAATTCTGTAAATCGCTAACTTCTACTTTCGAAAAAGTAGATTTGCCAGAGTTCAGCAAATTAATTCTTTTTTCTCCTAGTTGCATTCCAAATGACTTATTATGCGATGAATTACGATGAATTTGTCGGGCATTTTTTCTACCAATGCCATTATCTTCGATGATTATAACATAATTGGTATCAGATATATAATTAATTATTATGTCAATGCGTTTTTCTCCTTCTTTTAGTAAAAGTCCATGCCAGATAGCATTCTCGATATAGGGTTGTAATAACATGGAAGGGATTTTTATCAATGAAGTGTTGATTTTTTCATCAATAGTGATTTTATAGGTGAATTGGTTGTTAAAGCGCATTCCTTCAATAATCATGTAAAGTTCAATGGTGTGTAGTTCTTCATTAAGTAATACAAATGGATTGGAAGAGTTATTCAGTATATTTCTTACCAATTGAGAAAATTTAACCAAATATCGAGAAGCATTTTTATTATCGTTTTTTAGAATAAAGCTGTTGATTGAGTTGAGTGAGTTAAAAATGAAATGAGGATTGATTTGAGCTCTCAATGCTTTCATTTCTACTTCGGCAATTTCTTTATCAAACTGAAGTTTTAGTTTTTCTTTTTCGAGAGCTTGTTTCATTCTGTATCGATATAAAGCATAAATCAGCATTATAATAGTATAAAGAATGGTAAGGGTGAACCACCATGTTTTATAGTATGGGGTGGCAATTATGATTTCTAATTTTGTGATATTATCATTATCATTCCAGTTATCATTATTGTTTTTGGCTCTAACTTGAAAAATATACTTACCTGGATCAAGATTAGTATATGAAACATAAGTTCTTTTTTCGGCATTAATCCATTTTTTGTCGTAGCCTATAAGTTGATATTGGTATGATATTTTTTCAGCAAGTGCGAATCCCAAAGTGGCAAAACCCAAGGAAAGTGAATTTTCAAAATGTTTTAAATTAATGGTGTTGATATCATAGGCATTAATAAGATTGTAAGGGTTTTCAAATACTTTAACTTCATTAATAAAGGCTGTTATTTTATTTCCATAGCTATTAACTTTAGATGGGTAAAAAATATTCAACCCATTTTCACCACCAAAGGCTAATAGGCCGTCGCTACTTTGGTGGTAAGCATTTGTATTGAATTCATTAGATTGTAGTCCATTTGTTTCATCAAAAATTGTGAAATAGTAATTATTGTGAGTAATATCTCCATGTTTTAGATGAAGAATACATAGTCCTGCATTTGAGCTTATCCACAATGTACTATCGTTTTCTGCCAAAATTGAATAAACGATATTGTTTGGGAGATAATTGGATTTTGATATAGAGTTGATGTGGTTGAATTGAGAATCAAGGATAATGATACCAGCACCATTAGTACCTAGCCAGTAATTTTTTTGCGGGTCTATGTAAATATATTTGATGTTGTGTTTGGAAGCAAATTTATCACTTTCGTTTTTAGGATACACTTTCGTTAATAAGCTGTCTTTGAAATTGTATGCAAATAGTCCATTTTCAGTGCCTATAAGTATTTTGTTTTTATTTATTGATATAATATCCCTGACACTGGGGATTATTTCCTGATTTGATTTTCCAAGTTTAAGTATAGCATATTTATTTAATGATGTATCAGAAATGATAATATTACCTTCTCTTGTTCCCATGAAAAGTGTATTTTCATGGAGGTGAATTTTCCAAATATTATGAAAGTATTCTGTATTTTTATTCTTTGACGTGGATATTCTTTTTTCAATAGTTAATTTGGGCCATGTTAATACATATAAGTCATTCGGTGTGCTAACATAAAATTTATTATCGATTAATTTAATGTCGTTGATGTGATCTAAAGATGAGCCAAAATGTTTAATGTTAATGAAAGTTACTTTATTAACAAGTTTGTTGTACAATGCTAATCCGCTCCCCCCTGTGCCTATCAAAAGTTGATTATCTGGTGTGAGTTCAATAGATCGAATGAATTTTAATTTTCTACCACTTGTGCTATCTTCGTAGAGAATTGGTTTGAATTTCTTGATGTTATTGATGAGTACATCAAAGCCAAAGCCATCGGTACCCAGTATTAATTGCTTGCCTTGAGTTAAAAATACTGTGCTTATATAATTGCTTGTTATGTTTAGTGCATTTAGGTTTTTCTTGTATTGGAAGTATTCTTTTTTTTCAGTGTTGTATAAAATCAACCCTTGCCCAAAAGTGCTTATATAATATGATTTTAAACTATTATCATAACAGAAATCGCTGACACCTATGAGTGTGGGATTTTCTTGAAGTAAGCTGCTTGTTTCAAATTTTTTGCTTTTGGTGTTAAAAAAAATATTTCCATGCCAAATCGACAAAAAGTGTAAGTTGTTCTTATGATCTATTCTTATTCTATTAAATGAATTTTGTGATGACTCAGTAATAGGGGGAGTTTTGAGACTTATTTTATTTTGTTTTTCGTTGAAAATAATAACGTGTCCACACACACTGACTATATACAGATCATCGTTGAGAAATAACATGTCAGCAATGTTTTCGCAACCTGAATCAAAGTTTACAGGAAGTTTGAATCTCTTGAGAGGTTTGAGAGTTCTACCTTCTAAAAGCAAAAGCATATTGCTATTGGTGTATACATATATTAGCGAGTCATTTTTAGTAGCTATGTACTTTACATCAGAACTCTTAATCTTATCTATTTCTAAACATCGACCGGTTTTAGTATTGAAAATACAAAAGCCCAAATTGGTTTTTAAAAAAAGTTTGTGATTTTTGTATGGAATTATTTTTTTGATTACTGAAGATGGAATAGTGCTTGGATCTTCAGGTTCATGTTTGAATGAGATAATATTGTTCCCATCAAATCTATTTAATCCATCATTGGTAGCAATCCAAATGAAGCCTTTGGAATCTTCTGCAATATCATTTACGGATATTTGAGATAAACCTTCCTTTAAACTAAAATTTTTGAGATAAATCATCTCAGGGTCAAATTGCGCTTTGATCCCAATCGGGTAGGTAAAAATTAATAATACTAGTAAGGTTTTGAATAGTTTCAAATCAAACGATTGTGAGGCAAATATATATTTTTATCGATATAAGTACTTATTTCGTCTTATTTTTGTCATATGGTTACTGCCAGAAATACTATACTCGGTCTCAAGTTACCAAGCGACCCTAGATGGGTCGATTTGGCTTCTGTATCGATCGAATATATACTCACAGATCATGCATATTGTGAACAAAAAGCTGCAAGTAATTGTATCAGTTTAATCCAAAAATATCCTCAATATACTGAATTAGTTGATGCCTTGTCCCCTGTAGTTACTGAAGAGTGGGGGCATTTTAGGATGGTATTGGCAGAAATCAGAAAACGAAATCTTACTTTGGGAAAACAACGTAAAGATGAGTATGTAAATGCACTTATGAAACACATCCGAAGGGGAGGGCATCCAAAAGATAATTTTTTGGATACACTTCTCGTGTTTGCTCTCATTGAGGCTCGAAGTTGTGAGCGATTTCGTTTATTAAGTGAGGGTTTACAGGATGACTATCTTCGAAAATTTTATCGCAAATTTATGATATCTGAGGCGGGGCATTACAAACTCTTTCTTGATTTGGCAAAGACCTATTTTGAGGAGAAATTGGTTTTAATACGCTGGAAAGAATGGCTAGATATAGAAAAAAAAGTACTGGCTGAAATGCCGGTTCGAGGCGATAGAATGCATTAGTCCTTACTCCGATATTTTTACTGTTACTCAGTATTCTTATCTGAATATCTCACTACAAGGTTTTTCAAAAAATATCAACAAGGTGAAATTGTTCAATCAAATTTTCACATCATTTATTTGAAAATATATTTTTTAGAACAAAAACTACAATACTGCCGTTATGAGTGTTTTTCAACGATTTATTTTTTGATACCTATACCTTCTATCAATATGTCATAACAGATGAATTTGATGTTTTCACATAGATGTTATTAAAAGGTAAAATATTTTTTTTGTAATGTAATAAATATTTAATATTTTCGTGGCAAACTACATTTAAAATTCTATTTTTATGAAACGAATGGTAAAGTTATTGGGTTTACTCCCGTCCTTTCTACTAGCTTCTGTACTTCCATCAAAAGCGCAGCAGCACGATGACCACAAGAATTGTGGACACCACGTTATGCAACAAAAGTTGTACGAAAAGTATCCTGAGCTAGAAAAAAGTGAAGCTGATTTTCGAACAACGGTATTAAATTACATCAATCAGATGGATCCTGATGCCTTACCTCGCAGTCGTGGTGGTGATACCATCTTCGTTCCAATTGTTTTTCACGTATTACACAATTACGGCATTGAGGACATTAGCGATGCACAGATCTATAATCAAATGCGAATTTTAAATGAAGATTTTCAAAAAAGAAATGCAGATACATCTTTAGTTTTACCTTTATTCAAAGATAGAATCGGTAACGCTCAGTTTTATTTTAGATTAGCCAACAAAGATCCTCAAGGTAATTGTACCAATGGTATTGACCGTATTTATACCTACAAAACAAACTTTGCCGATGATCAGAGTAAACTGAATCAATGGCCTATGCAACATTATCTCAATGTTTGGGTTGTAAAAAGCATAGGTAGTGCCGGTGTTGCCGGATACGCATACAAACCTATCAGTGTAGGTAATATTTGGTTTTGGGATGGTATAATCATCTTACATGATTTTGTCGGTGCTATTGGCACAGGTACACCAGGTAGATCACGTGCTTTGACTCATGAAATAGGTCACTACTTTAGTCTTGATCACCCTTGGGGGCCTACTAATAATCCCAATGTAGCTTGTGGTGATGATGGTATTGATGATACACCCAAAACAAAGGGTGCAACCGTTTGTAACTTAAATGATGCTACCAATGACTGCGATACCGTTCGTGCCAATATCCAAAACTTTATGGATTACTCCTATTGTTCTGTAATGTTCACTAAAGGACAAGCTACTTATATGAACTTTATCGCAAACAATAGCCTGTACAGAAAATTATTATTTAGTCCTGCAGCAAGAGTTGCTACAGGAATCAATACCGATGGCTGCTTTAACTGTTACTTTCCCAAAAATGACTGCGCTCCGGTAGTTGATTTTAATGCAAATCGCTTGTTTACTTGTGTAGGTGGTTCTATCCAACTCAGAGATTACAGTAGAGACTCCGTAGTATCTCGTGTTTGGAATATTCCCAATGCTACTATAGCTGACAATACAGCCCTGCAAATAAACCCTACCTTCAATACTCCAGGTTGGACTAACGTAGGACTCACCGTCACTGATACCAAAAATCAAAGCAGCTCCACTACAAAAAACAATCTGGTTTATGTGTCTGATGGCAATGCTTCACTCCGTGATGTAATGCGCTTCGAAGATCCAAATCAAATGAGCGAATGGCCTATCTTTAATTATTTCAACAATCAATTCACTTGGGAACGCACTAATCGTGCCGGACTCTTCAGTGGTTGGTCTATGATGTACAAAAACTATGACAATCGTGTATTTCCCGAAAATGTTCGTGGAAGCTCAGATAATGATTATGATGATTTCTTTACTCCAGCTTACGATCTGTCATCTTATGCCGGAACGGTATGTAACCTAAACTTCTGGACTTCTGCAGCCTCTAGTAAAACAGCTATTTTTAGTAACAACGATTCCCTACTCATTTCTTTCAGTCCCAATTGTGGTGCAACCTGGATTACCTTAAAATCATACAAAGCCAACGAGCTGTTTAATAAAGTATTTACTGGCGATTATGCCCCCGAAACACTCAGCGACTGGTTTGCTCGCACAGTAACTTTGCCTGCTGCTGCTAAAACAGCCAATACGTATTTCCGATTCCGCTACTATCCTACCTCTGATGGTAACAACTTCTTCATTGATGATATCGGTGTGAGTGCATATCCTACAGAAGTTGCCACCACACAGCGACTTGCAGATAATTTCATTATCTATCCAAATCCTACCCTCGATGGTCGTCCTACCGTATCATTGGCTGTAACCGAAGATGCTCAGTACACTTTATCTATCACGGATATGGTGGGTCGTACAATTCACACTGTAGCTTCATCGCAAATTTCCAAAACGAATAGTCAGTACACTATTCCTGCCGGTGTACTAAATGCAAAAGGTGTTTATTTTGTATCACTTAGCAAAAATGGACAAGTGGTTAATTCACAAAAATTCATCTATCAATAATTTTATTAAACTTGATATTTTAAAAGAGGCGACCATTAGGTCGCCTATTTTATTTTTATTATCCGATTTTTGCAAATCTTGATTGACAAACTCATCGATATTTTGAGTACATTTGCTCCTCTTTTTTAATCCCAAATTTTATGTTTAATAATCTTACCGAAAGACTCGAAGGGGCATTCAAAATGCTCAAAGGTGAAGGCAAAATATCCGACATTAATATCGCCAGCACTGTCAAAGAAATTCGACGAGCCTTAGTGGATGCCGATGTCAACTATTCCATAGCCAAGGAATTTACCGATCGTGTAAAAGATAAAGCCATTGGTGAAAAAGTGATCACCTCCGTCACTCCCGGACAGTTGATGGTCAAAATAGTAAAAGATGAATTAGTAAGCCTAATGGGTGGTACTGAAGAAGAGCTGCGCATAGATGCTAACCCTACCGTTATCCTTATTGCAGGTTTACAAGGCTCCGGTAAAACTACTTTCTCCGGCAAGTTGGCCACTTATCTCAAAAACAAAAAAAATAAAAAACCTCTCCTCGTTGCGGCAGATATCTACAGGCCTGCTGCCATGGATCAGCTACAAGTACTGGCAGATCAAATCAAAGTGCCGGTGCATATCGAGCGTGAAAATAAAGACGCAGTATCCATAGCCCAAAACGCCTTAGCCTATGCCAAAGAAAATGGGCATAACATAGTCATCATAGACACTGCCGGTCGACTTGCTATCGACGAAGAAATGATGACTGAAGTCGCCAATGTAAAATCCGCTGTAAATCCTCATGAGATATTATTCGTGGTAGATTCTATGACGGGGCAAGATGCGGTCAATACCGCTAAGGCCTTCAACGAACGTCTTGATTTTACCGGCGTAGTCCTAACAAAGCTAGATGGCGATACCCGTGGTGGTGCTGCTCTCACGATTAAATACACGGTCAAAAAGCCAATCAAATTTGTGAGCATGGGCGAAAAACTCGATACCCTCGACGTTTTTTATCCTGAACGTATGGCGCAGCGTATACTAGGTATGGGAGATATCACTACCTTAGTCGAACGAGCCCAGCAACAATTTGACGAAGAGCAATCCAAAAAATTGGAGAAAAAAATCAAAGCCAATAAGTTTGATTTCGAAGACTTCAAAACCCAATTGAACCAAATCAAAAAAATGGGGAATCTCAAAGACTTACTAGGCATGATACCCGGTGTAGGCAAAGCCGTCAAAGATATCGACATCAGCGACGATGCATTCAAAGGTATCGAAGCGATGATCAATTCTATGACACCATACGAACGAAAAAATCCTGAAGTGATAGACCAAAATCGACGTAAAAGAATTGCCCTAGGTAGTGGAAAAGATATTAACGAAGTCAATGCCTTTATGAAGCAATTTGAACAGATGAAAGACATGATGAAGATGATGAATAAAATGGGAGGTATGGGAATGGGTATGAAAATGCCGGGTGGTATGAAAATGCCCGGAATGAGATAATCCCATGTCGCAAAATGAGATTTTAGAAATATATACCGATGGGGCAGCCAGAGGTAATCCGGGCCCCGGGGGCTATGGCATTGTGCTCAAGTGGAAAAATACACGAAAAGAACTAAGTGGCGGATACCGGCACACCACCAACAATCGCATGGAAATGATGGCCGTCATCGTAGCCTTGGAGTCGCTCACACGCGATGGGCTCCACATCCGACTCTACAGCGATAGCAAATACCTCATCGACTCCATCGTGAAAAAATGGGTGTACTCTTGGGTCAAAAAAGGCTTTGCAAACAAGAAAAACAAGGATCTTTGGCTTCGATTACTCCCTCTTATACAGAAGCACCGGATCGAGTGGATATGGGTCAAAGGCCATGCCGCCAATGTCGAAAACAACCGCTGCGATACTCTGGCCACTTCGGCTGCCGATGGCAACACGCTCGCCACCGATATCTGGTACGAACAGCACATAGAGCAAGAAAAAAACTTAGACGAAAATTTGTTCAACAAACACTCTTAGCCACAACATTTGTTCCATAGCAGCTATAATTTAGTTTCAAAACGTATCATTTTTTATCCAATTAGGAGCCCGGCGTATGTACATCAGTCCACTACTTCGTGCTCTCCGCTATATCCCTTCGCGGCTCTGCACAAGCCCTATGGCTCAGGGGATGCCGCTGCGATCACGGCTAGTGTTCATCGTCTTGTTCACTATGCAGCGATCTCTCTACTCATACTAAGGAATATTAAATATACTATCTACCAGAGGTATGACGTACAGAGAGCCTCATAATGATACTGCAGCCGAAAGATAGCCCTGATCGAAGTGGATATCCTTTCTTGTTTTGCTTGCAAAGCAAGAAAGATAGGAGCGAAGAGCAGGACGATAGAACAGGTCTAAACCATCGATGCGCTCCAAAAATTATATGAAAAAATGCAATGAAATCTCATACTCAATGCATCCGAAAGAGGGGGGGGATAACACGTCTGCAAGCGATTAGTCCTTATAAAAATCGATAAGAGAGCCAAAGTAAGTCTGATTCCAACCCTCGACCATTTCATCATACGATTCGTCGGGGATATTGGTATGTCGCAGTTCTACCGATGTACCCGACTGATGTTCGTGCAGCTTTATGGTCACGATGGAGGCTTGCTCTTGTTCGCCAAAGTACCATTCTTGCACGATCTGCTTGTGGGGTTCGAAGGATATATTACGACCTACAATACTCCCATCCCAAAGAGAAAACTCGGAGTCGGGAATCTCCTCCATCACCACTTTATCGCCGGTCCATAGCTGCATCGTAGGGGCAAAAGTGAGGGCGTGGTATACCTCTTCGGGAGTAGCCGCAAGGATATAATATTTTTTGTAATCTTTCATGAATTATACTTGAAATACTCCCACATTCATGGGTTTTTCGATAGGGGCATTATTGGCGGCAGCGATTCCTTCCGATATGACTTTTCGGGTGTCGATAGGGTCTATAATAGCATCTACCCAGAGGCGAGCGGCAGCGTAGTAGGAGGTAGTTTGCTCAGAATATTTGGCGATGATATGATCTAGCATTTCTTTTTCTTTTTCCGGGCTTATTTCTTCGCCTTTGGATTTGAGAGCTGCTACTTGTATTTGCAAGAGAGTTTTGGCAGCTTGTTCACCACCCATGACCGCTATTTTGCCGTTGGGCCAGCTGTAGATAAATCGGGGGTCGTATGCCTTGCCACACATTGCATAGTTGCCGGCGCCGTAGGAGTTGCCTATAATGATGGTGATTTTAGGCACGACGCTATTGGATACTGCATTCACTAGTTTTGCGCCATCTTTGATGATGCCACTATGTTCGCTACGGCTACCTACCATGAAGCCGGTCACATCTTGAAGGAATATGAGGGGGATTTTCTTTTGGTTACAATTCATAATAAAACGTGCTGCTTTATCAGCACTGTCGTTGTAAATAACGCCCCCAAGTTGCATTTCATTTTTTCCACTTTTTACAATCTTTCGTTGGTTGGCTACGATACCTACAGCCCATCCATCCACACGAGCATAGCCACAGACGATGGTTTTGCCATAATCTTTTTTAAATTGATCAAATTCAGAGTTGTCGACGATACGTTCTATCACTTCTACGATATCGTAAGGTTTACTATTGTCGGGTGCTACGATACCATATATTTCTTTCATGTCTTTGGCCGGTTGCACGGCTTTTATTCTATCAAAGCCTGCTTTATCTTGCGCTCCCAATTTGCTGATAATTCGTTTTATTTGATCGAGGCATTCTTTTTCAGTTTTAAATTTATAGTCGGCTATACCACTGATTTCGGTGTGTGTTACGGCGCCACCTAGCGTTTGGATATCTACATTTTCACCTATTGCGGCTTTGGCAAGGTAAGGGCCTGCGAGGAAGATAGAGCCGTGTTCTTCTACCATCAGCGTTTCGTCGCTCATGATAGGCAGGTAGGCACCACCTGCTACACAGCTACCCATTACTGCAGCTATTTGGGTAATACCCATGCTACTCATACGTGCATTGTTGCGAAAGATGCGACCAAAATGTTCTTTGTCGGGAAATATTTCATCTTGCATAGGCAGGTATACACCGGCGCTGTCTACCAGATAGATAATCGGTAGTTTGTTTTCGATAGCAATCTCTTGTAGTCGAAGATTTTTTTTACCGGTAATAGGAAACCATGCTCCTGCTTTGACGGTTTGGTCATTGGCTACAATGACACATTGGCGACCACTAATATAGCCTAGGCCTGCAACGGTACCACCAGCAGGGCAGCCACCATGCTCTTTGTACATCTCATAGCCTGCAAAAGCCATCCATTCTATGAATTCGCTTTTTTTGTCGATAAGGTATTCGATACGCTCTCTGGGAGTGAGTTTTCCTTTTTCGTGTTGTTTGGCAATCGCTTTCGCACCACCACCTTTTTCGATAATAGCCAGCTTCTTGCGCATGTCGCTCACAGCGAGCTTCATACCATCTTCATTTTTATTGAATTCGAGATTTATTTTTTTTGACATAGACTTTGATTGCGTCGCAAAGAACGCTCATTTTGTGGACTATGACAAGAAAAAGTGGGTCTTATTATACTGCGTCGGCTTGCATTTGACGATTGGCGTTTTTACGCTCATGTTCGTCCAATATGATTTTTCGCATACGGATAAAATTGGGTGTCACTTCAATACATTCATCAGATTCTATGTATTCCATACACTCTTCGAGTGTCATTTGGATTTTGGGAGCAATGCTGGTCGCTGCATCGGAGCCTGAGGCTCGATGGTTGGTCAATTTTTTACCTTCGATAGCATTCACCAGGAGGTCGCCGGGTTTGATATTTTCTGCAATCACCATTCCTGCGTATACTTCTTCGCCCGGATCCACAAAGAATTTACCTCTGTCTTGTAGTTTGTCGATTGAGTAGCCGGTTGTAGTACCATTGAATTTGGAAATGAGTACGCCATTATTTCTTCCTGGGATAGGTCCTTTCCATGGTTTGTACTCACTAAATCGGTGCGCCATTACGGCTTCGCCTTGTGTGGCAGTGAGCATTTGGGTACGCAGTCCAATAAGTCCGCGCGATGGGATTTCAAATTCCAGATGTTGCATCAAGCCTTTGGTTTCCATAATGAGCATTTCGCCCTTACGTCGGCTTACCAGATCAATGGCTTTGCTGGCTAGTGCTTCGGGTACATCGATTACGAGTATTTCGTAGGGCTCGCAGCGTTTGCCATCAATTTGTTTTACGATTACTTGAGGTTGACCCACGGTGAGTTCATATCCTTCTCTACGCATTGTTTCGATAAGTACACCAAGGTGAAGGATACCTCTTCCAAATACATTGAAAGAGTCGCCGGAGTCGGTGTCTTGTACACGGAGTGCCAGGTTTTTTTCGGTTTCTTTCATCAGTCGATCACGAAGGTGTCGGCTGGTAACGAATTTTCCATCTTTACCAAAGAAAGGAGAATTGTTGATACCGAAGGTCATACTCATCGTGGGTTCGTCGACAGGTATTACAGGAAGTGCTTCCGGATTTTCGGCATCAGCGATAGTATCGCCAATATTGAAGTCTTCAAGCCCTACTACTGCACATATATCACCGGCAAATACTTCTGTTGCTTTCTTTTTGCCTAATGATTCGAATACGTACAATTCTTTCACTTTATTTTTTTTCATGCTGCCATCGGCTTGCATGAGTAATATATTTTGTCCTTCTTTGATACTACCTCTAGACACACGACCTACGGCGATACGTCCTAAGAAGGACGAATAGTCGAGCGATGTGATTTGAAGTTGAAGAGGTCCTTCCGATACTTTGGGTGCTGGTACATATTGCAGGATACCATCGAGTAGGGGAGTGATATCATCACATTGGGAGTTTTCGCTGTTGAACCAGCCGTTTTTACCTGATCCGTAGAAGGTAGGGAAGTCCAATTGTTCTTCAGTGGCATCCAGATTAAAAAATAGTTCAAAAACCGCATCGTGTACTTCATCTGGGCGACAATTAGGTTTGTCTACTTTATTGATAACCACGATTGGTTTAAGGTTAAGATGAAGTGCTTTTTGCAAAACAAATCTAGTTTGTGGCATAGGGCCTTCAAAAGCATCTACTAAGAGTATCACACCATCGGCCATTTTTAGTACTCGTTCTACTTCACCGCCAAAGTCAGCATGTCCGGGGGTATCTATTACATTAATTTTAGTGTCTTTGTATACTACTGCTGCATTTTTGGAGAAGATAGTGATGCCTCGTTCACGTTCGAGGTCGTTGCTGTCCATGATAAGTTCGCCCGTTTCTTGATTAGAACGAAACACATTCGTTTGATGTAAGATTTTGTCAACCAAAGTTGTCTTGCCATGGTCAACGTGTGCAATGATAGCGATGTTTCTGATATTCATAAATACTATTGAGGTGCTCTGGGAGCTATTTTTTAAGTGTGCAAAGGTAATTCATTATACGCCGTTTGAGGCATTATGCTATGTAATACGAGGTTAAGGTTTGATTAAATCCTGTTTGTTCATTATACATTGGCTGTATTGATGAATTATATGGGGAAAGTATTCAGGAGATAGTTGTTTTCTGGTATATTTTTTCTACAAGGTTTAATTTCAGTTATCTATATAAAAAAATATTAAACACAAATGATTAATGTACTTACTGATTTTATACCGATTATAAATTCGTAATAGTCTAAAATATTTGACTAAACGGCTTTTATACCGATTATAAATATTCAATAGTCCAATCTTCGCTAAGCTCGTTTGAACTATGAATCTTTTATACCGGCATTTACCATTGTAAAATTATAAATTAGTTTTGGACTAATTTATAATTACAATTG
>DAIUCL010000028.1:9836-20339 GCA_036846185.1 Chitinophagaceae bacterium | reverse complement strand
GACGGATAAGAGCGACCACCGGAAGCTACTTATACGGCGTAGAAAAAACCACCGGTAGACGAGGACTCGAAACGGATAGCCGTGCATGCCCCGAAAAAAAAAATTATACTATCAACACCGGAATATTTATTCGATGACGCACACTGTCAATCGTTTGGCCATAGAGGATATCCCAGAAGCCGGTATGCCTGTGAGCGCCCATAATGAGTAAGTCGGCCTGATGGGAATTGCATATTATTGCTATCGCTTTGCTCCGATTTCTATATCCTAGCTCGGTGATTACTTTATGTCCTTGGGCTTGCAACAATTCGGCATATTGTGTAAGCCGTTGTCGGTCATATTCGGTTTCGGCATCGGCGGCATGCTCCCCTAGTATTTTGGCTGATGCGCTTTCTACAATATGAATGAGGAGGTACGTTGTGTCTGTTTGGCCATGCAAAAGCGCATGCGATAATACACTTTCGTCTTTGCGGCTAAAATCGAGCGCTAAAGCCACACAATTGTATTTTGCAGGTGTTGTCAATTGTTGGAGAGGGCTATCGTGATGAATGCTTTTTCGAAGGGTTGTGCGGTGGGTTGATAATAATGGATATATGATCGTGACGAAAAGTAATCCAGTCAAAAACAATACGACCAATGCAATACTGCCTCTGGCCCAAAGTGATTCGGTGGCGGCCCAAAGACTTTGTGCTTCATTGTACACTAGTTTGATATTGAGCGAAACGATGGTGGTAATTACGATAATGCTGATAATCAGAAGCGGTTTTTTGATCACGAAGTCACCCATTTTTTGTTTGTTGCTGACGGCAAAAACTAATGGGATAATGGCATAGGCTAGTTGAATACTGAGTATGACCTGGCTCAGTATCAGTAGCTCGGTCATCTTATCATCACCAGACATGATGATGACTATATATGCTGGTATAACAGCTATAACTCTAGTAATCAGACGACGCAGCCAGGGATTCATCCGTATATGCAAGTAGCCTTCCATTACGATCTGCCCTGCGAGAGTACCTGTCACGGTAGAGCTTTGACCTGCTGCTATGAGTGCTACTGCAAAGAGGATAGGTGCCCATTGATTGCCTACTAAAGGGGCGAGCAATTCATGAGCGTGCTCGATACTGGATACATCGGTACGTCCGTTTTGATAAAACACTGCTCCTGCCAGAATGAGAATAGCAGCATTTACAAATAATGCTAAATTGAGTGCAATGGCACTATCCACATTGTTCCACCATATGGCTTTGCGCTTCGACTCCTTGTCTTCACCTATCTTTCGAGTCTGTACGAGAGCCGAATGAAGATATAAGTTGTGAGGCATAACGGTAGCACCTAGTATACCGATGGCGATATACAGCGCATACTCGTCGGGGAGGCTGGGTTTAAGGCCGACTATAAGTTCTGATACTTGTGGTTTTACAAAAAATAATTCGATTATAAAGGAGCCCAAAATGATAGCAATCAGGGAAATGATAAAGGCTTCCATCTTGCGAATACCAAAGCGCTGAAGATATAAAAGCAGAAAAGTATCGAAGACGGTAATCGTGACACCCCATATAAGCGGCAAACCAGTAAGCAATTGTAAGCCTATCGCCATCCCGATGATTTCGGCCAAATCCATGGCAGCAATAGCAATTTCGGCTAGTAAATATAAGCAAAAATTGATCAGTGGGGGATAGGTCTCTCGGTTGATTTGTGCCAAATCTCTTCGGGTTACAATTCCGAGTCGGGCACTGAGGCTTTGCAATAGGATGGCCATCAAGTTACTCATAACCAGTACCCACAATAGACTGTATCCATACTTGCTCCCACCTTCTATATCCGTAGCCCAATTGCCCGGATCCATATATCCAACCGCTACCAAATACGCAGGCCCCAAAAAGGCAAGCATTTTACGCCAACCTTTCTTGGAGGCTTGCACATTCACGCTCTCGTGTACATCTTCCAAACTTTTGTTAGAATGGCTCATAGTATAATAGTTAGATTAATCTAACTTTGTGCAAATGTAATTCAATAAGTATAAATTTCATAATCTCAGAGACGAATGATTTTATTATTGGGGCATGCACTGCTGTCCGCTTGTACTCCTCGCGTCTCAGGATGTGTGGCATAGTCTTGGCAGTAGCTCTGTGCCGCCGCTCTGCCACTCCTTGCCACACGATCCTTTGTCGCTGTGGGGTACCGCTACCATCAGGCTGCCGGTACATTGCATATCACTTATTAGTTTACAAACGGATAAGTGAATTAGTCGCTAATACATAGTGGGTGCAACTGGCTAATGAACTAGATAAAATTTGGATTATCAAAATAAAAAACGCCTCAAACAAAATCTGAGGCGTTTTTTGAAAGCTTTTTAAACTTTAGTATCTTGTTTTGAGTACCATATTGCCTAGGTCTTTAATTTCATCTTGTGTAGTGAAAAATACTTTTCCTTTTTTGGCTATAAGCTCCCACGCAATATTGCTGGTAATATCATCAATAGCATTTTTTTGAGTTACATCCTCTATGAGGTCAAATGTTCGATCACTGGTCATTATCACTGCCTGGCTAAAGTCTTGATGTACGATCAATATTTCTCCTCTTCCATCTATAGCAGCTTGATAAATTTCCTGGATGTCGGTCACTACTTTGCCTTTGGCTACACTTTCTTTCATGTCTTCTATAGCCTTAGTTCTGGCTTCTTGCTGTAATACTTTGATGATTTGCCATGATTGCTTGGCTATGTAATGAGTCGCTGTGTTGTTGTAATCTATTGCAGCATATCCTTGATAAACCGACGCTTTGTCTGCCACTTGTAATAGTCGGCTGTAATTATCTTCAGTGCAAATGACTACGCATTGTAGATCGGTTTCATAGTGCACCTTCACCAATGCTTTATCTACTTTATTGAGAAACTCGCGGACGAGGTCATCGATATGTTTTGGATCGCTTCCTTTGTCGGCATGGGTAGCATAATGTTTGTTTTCAGAAAACGGAAAATCCTCATTTTTTATTTCTTGAACGATATCGTCGTTCAATGCTTCATACAAGTGTACACCGCTTTGAGAAAGCAACATTAGCAAATAGCTTTCATTACGATTGTATGCATTGATGATAGGTCGAACGGCAAAACTATCCGAAATATGGACACCTTCGCTACTGCAAGGCCAGGATGATTTGATGATTTCTTTGGTGTCGTTCGAAAGGAAAATATGCAGACTATCCAATAAGTAATTGATATCAATGTCTTTAGGGATATCTTGTAATTTTTGCAATAATGGAGCTACATCTCTTTTCCCAAACTCATTAATGACTCTTTCTTCTGCTTCTTTCAATAATTTTTTCAATACGACTTCATCTTTCAAATTATCCGGGTGTGTTCGATGAGTGTTTAGAGAGATAGTTACACAGGGTGTATTTTTCTCAGTTGCAAGTTTTTGTAATTGTTCTTTTAGTGCCATTTTTTTGAATTTAGTTTTACTATATTATTTTGAAAAGGTTTACGATGAATGATGAAGGTTTTAGTTACTATCGTTGAGTTATTTTTTCATGTGAACATTCTAATCTTTTTCATGTTTTAAAGTAATTTCGTTTGTATATAATTCAGCTCATATTTGTAGTGAATTACCTTTATTTTATAAACTCCATTATCTGGACCTTATTTGCGACATCTGTTGATTTCCATTTTTGAAATTTCTTTTTATTTGTTATGATAATCCATGTTTTAGCCATATCCGATCCTTCGCTTTCAATTGAAACGATACTGCCGGTATCGCAGTTCCATTTGAAAGACAAGTTATTTGCTTTGTTTATTCCCAATATAGTATAATTGATGTTTTTTTCTCCGGTTCCTTTTGATTTAAATTGAATCGCACCAATATTGCTTAGCGCTACTCCTTGCTTACCTGGAGTTACTTCTTCATATCGTTGTACAGCCCATGTTCCTGATAATCGATGTGAGCAGGAAGTCACAAAATATGTCGACAATACAAAAGAAGATATACCGGTAATTGTAACTTTCTTATTGTCAGTTATATGATTCACAGGCAAAGCAGAGTAGTATTTTAGTTGTTGTAATTAGTCTTTTAGTGTCAATATGAAAAGAATATTTTCTTTCTATTCAAATATAGACATAAAGGGTCAATATCTGGATGAAACTGAAAGAAACACTTGCATTTTAAAATAACTTTCACATATCCTGCACATTGACGAAACAGCGTAATGTGATTAGCCATTGCAATAGAAAATGCCTTTTGATTCATTGTGCATTTAGCCTAACTACCAAACGAGTCACCAAGCAATTAGATTTATTAATCGCTCAGCATGGCAAACCAACCTATCTATGTACAACAATTCTAGTTGGTATTTTAGATGGGATCATGCAAGCTATAGCATAGTTGAATTGGACATTAGTCTGAAAATGTAACAAGCAAATACCCTCTAATAGCAATACTTGTAATAGCTAGTATGCGCAACAAATGTTCATATCCATACCAATGTGAAAAACAGTTCTCAAAAATTGATGTTTAGACATGTATATTTGCAATACAATTTTATACAATGTTAGATTTAATGGCCATTGGTGCACATCCCGACGATGTAGAACTCTCCTGTAGCGGTACGCTCATCATACATAAAAAACTAGGTTGGACAACTGGGATTCTAGATCTTACCGAAGGAGAGCTGGGATCAAGAGGAAATATTACTACTCGAAGAGAAGAAAGTAAAGCGGCTAATAAAATATTGAACATCGACATTCGCGAAAATTTGGGTTTCAAAGATGGTTTCTTTGAAAACAACGAAACCCATCAACTCAAACTCATTCAAAAAATAAGACAATACCGTCCGCGCATCATATTAGCTACGGCCATCAAAGACAGGCATCCGGATCACGGTAGAGCTGCACAACTTATCAAAGATGCATGCTTTTTGGCTGGATTAGTAAAAATAGAAACTACACTAGATGGCCAGCCACAAGAAGCATGGCGCCCCAAAAAAGTTTTCAACTATATACAAGATATGTACCTCGAGCCCGATTTTGTGGTGGATATATCTGATGTAATGAATGAAAAAATTAATAGTATACTTGCCTACTCCTCACAATTCAATGTACCAGGTGTCGATAGCCAACCCCGCACCTACATCTCTTCCGAAGAATATCTGCAAACGGTCAAGTATCGAAACATCATGATGGGCAAAAAAATTGGAGTCAAATACGGAGAAGGATTTCTTGCTATCCAAAATCACCTGGGAATCAAAGATTTTACTGGAATTATTTTACCCGAATTTGTATAACAATGCAAGATATATTTTATGACGCAGATAAGTTTCTTTCAGAAGCTTTGTGTTATGAATTCTAATTGAAGCAAAACAATTACGACACATACTACCTTTCTGCATATCTTCCGACCGTCAGACTAATTGATAATAATTCATCAATTGATTAGCAGTCAAACACTTCATTTTTATCTACCATTTTCGAAAATAAATAACAGGCTTTTCAAGCAAACTAATGTAATTTTACGATTCTCTATGGTCCGAAATCAGCTCAGTCCCAATCTCATTCGGCAATTATTATTACTTGCTGTCATTATATTAATGGGTATATTATTATTCCGAGAAATGCATTTTATGCTCAATGCACTACTCGGAGCCATCACCCTATACGTACTACTGCGAAGTCCAATGCTGTATCTAGTTGACCAAAAAAAATGGAAAAACTGGATAGCCGCAACAGTGCTGATAATTACATCGATCGTATTGCTCATAATACCCGTGGCATGGATTTCAAAAATTGCATTCACTCGTTTACAACCTGTGATTCAAGATCCGTCTATGATTTCTCATTCATTCGAATCTATTCATAGCTATTTGGTTTCACAGTACAATATTGATGTACTCAACGCCGATAATGTAGCCAAGCTCAATGCTACTTTTATCAAGCTTACCAAAGACACCCTCGAAGGCGCTATAGCCGGCCTAGGTAGTTTGTTGATTGCTTATTTTATTTTGTACTTTATGCTCATGCGCACTATGGATGTCGAAATCTGGTTACGCAAAAGTTTGCCCCTCAAGTACGACAATGTGCAAAAGGTCATCAACGAATTTCGAAGCATGGTATACAGCAATGCTATTGGGATACCTTTAGTAGCCCTCGTACAAGGCCTAGTAGGAATGATCGGTTACATGATTTTTGGAGTCAAGGAAGCCGTGCTTATGGGTTTGCTTACTGCTGTAGCTTCTGTAATGCCTGTGGTAGGTTCTATGGCCATCTATGTGCCCTTGATGATTTATGCATTTTCCATAGGCGACTCTACACAAGGCATTGGAGTAGGGCTTTGGGGGTTCATACTTATCGGTTCTGTCGACAATATCGCGCGCTTCCTCCTCCAAAAAAAAATCGCAAATATCCATCCTCTCATCACCATATTCGGGGTTCTTATTGGAGTCAAGATTTTTGGATTCCTTGGTATCATTTTCGGTCCTATACTCATTTCGATGTTCATCCTTTTTGTGCGTGTATACATCGACGAATTTGGTAGATTTTACACAAGCGACTCTCACGACTAAATCAGCCATTTCTAATAAATGAATAGTCAGGAGACCACCGTTCATTTCCTTATTTAGCTACATCGAGCTTTTCGCTATATCTGCCCCTCTATGCTCCTAATCAATTCATGCTATCCATAAAGGGGGCAGGATGCCGCTACAATCTCGTCTAGTTTTCGTCGGCATTTTCAAGAGTCATCTAATTATCTACGCACAATAATTACGTTAGTGATGAAAAAAGATATACGCTATAAAAATAGCACATATCACACCCAGCATATCGGCCAGTAAGCCTGCCCACACCGCATAGCGTATCCGCTTGATTCCCACCGAACCAAAATACAATGCAATAATATAAAACGTGGTATCTGCACTTCCCTGAAAAATGCTTGCCATCTTGCCGGCAAATGAATCAGGGCCTAAATCGGGAGCATTAAAGATATCCAGCATCAAGCCTCTGGCACCACTACCGCTAAAAGGTTTCATGATAGCCACAGGTAGCGCATCGGTAAAGTCGCCGTTCATTCCTAAGCTTACTACTATCCATTTCATCGCATCTACTACATAATCGAGAGCGCCACTTTCTCTGAATACTTTTATGGCCACAAGCATCCCTACTAAATAAGGCAATATCTTTAACACTACTCCAAATCCCTCTTTAGCTCCGTCTATGAAACTATCAAAAACATTTACTTTTTTCAACAATCCACCCACTATTATAGTACAGATAATACTCAATAAGATCAAATTTCCGGATACTTTAGATACCAGCGCCTTACTCTCATCCGGTAGCTGTTGGATATAAAATAATACACCCAATACACCTAGTATGATGCCACCAATCCATGCCCATAATACCGCATCGAAGCGCAAGCGCTGCTTCAGCCCTACGATAAGAATGCTCGCTAATGTGGCCATCAGAGTGGCTAATACACAAGGCACAAAAATCGATGCAGGCTCAGTAGAATTGGCTGCAACTCGATAGCTGATAATTGACAAAGGAATTAGGGTGAGCCCCGAAGTGTGCATGACTAAAAACATGATCTGAGCATTGGTTGCTGTACCAGGGGTCGGGTTCATATCTTCGAGGCTTTTCATGGCTTTTAGGCCAAATGGAGTGGCTGCATTATCAAGTCCAAGCATGTTGGCACTGAAGTTCATCACCATCTCACCCATAGCCGGATGATTTGAAGGAATTTCAGGAAATAAACGTTTGAGTAGTGGATTGAGTATTCGAGCCAGAAAACGAATGGCACCGGCATCTTCTGCAATTTTCATGATACCAAGAAAAAATATCATGGTACCAGCAAGTGGGAGTGCTACATCTGTAACAGAATCTTTAGCCGTTTTGAATAATCCTTCTACCAGTTTGTTGAAAATTTCTGTATCTCCCAAAACCAATAATTTGATAAGGGCAATGACAAACGAAATGACAAAGAAGAATATCCAAACATAGTTGAGTACCATAGCAAAATTTGAGTTTGTAATGATACTACATTTTTTTATTTCACACAGAGCAGATATATCATCGTATTGATGAACTGACTTCTCAATAACTGAAAGAGGGATGAGAGGCCGTATTGCATGGCAATGTTGCATAAGTAGACTTATTTTCTCTCGCCATATCATTCGTTGGATGTGTAGTGTAAGAATAGGGTTTATGAGTGTGCTAATGATACGATATTTGAGAGGTAAGGATTCATAGTGCTATTCTTTCGATATCAATAGGTTGGGGTGTTTGTCAAGTTTTATGCTCTTGACTAAAGCTTCGATAGGTAGTACGAACATTATGGTAAGTGATGAACAGTGATGATGACGATGAAAATTAGCCCTGATCGCAGCTAGCTATCCAGGCAGTGAATTGATTTTCTGTCGATTTTCTGGCTTCTATACTGCCGGATAGCGCGTAGAGCAGGAAGTAGATGAAATAGGTATTGATGATGAGCTCCCCAAAATCATATAACTCAAAAGTATTTTTCGTGATTTTTTATAAATTTGTCTTAAATTTGATATTAATTTATCAATAACTTACGAATTAGTTCATATATGTATAGCAAAAAAGCAGTAGTACTGTTTGTGTCTTTTATGCTGAGTGTGCATTGTTTACATGCTCAAATGATCGTGTTTCCTAATCAAGCTGCTTCGGTATTAGTGGATAGACTGGTTGGGTCGGGTGTTACATACTTAAATCCTACTCTTACCTGCCCCTCCAATGCGAGTGGTCGTTTTTTGAATGGAGTAGCTACTACAGTAGCGATGGATAGTGGCATTGTGCTTACTTCCGGCTCCGCAATACAGGTAAATCAGAGTGCTGCTACATTTGCCAGCAATGCAAATGGTACTTCTGGCGGGGATGTCAATTTGCAAGCTGCTGCTACGGGTGCTATATTTGATTTGTGTAAATTGGAATTTGATTTTATTCCTATTGGCGACACTATTCGTTTTAATTATCGATTTGGCTCAGAGGAGTATCCGGGTTATACTTGTTCTAATTTTAATGATATTTTTTCTTTTTTTATATCCGGTCCCGGTTATCCCAATCCGACCAATGTGGCATTAATACCAGGTAGCACTTGTCCGGTATCAATCAATACGATTAATAGCTCTTCGTCTAATCCATGTGGGAGTGTAACAGCGCCTTGTGCTCCGCCTAATAATGCGTTGTTTGTGAATAGTGCGAACTCCCCGTCTGTTGTTTATAGTGGTATGACCGCAAAGTTAGAGGCTAAAGCTGCAGTTACTCCTTGTTCTACTTATCATATGAAGTTTGCTATTGCTGATGTGATGGATCAGGTATTTGATTCCGGTGTTTTTTTGGAGGCTAACAGTTTTACTTCAGAAGCAGCCACGGTCTCGTCAGCGGTGTCTAGTAACAATTTTATAGGTGGTGCAGTAAGTGCTATGGAGGGCTGTACACCTGCCACTATCACTATTTCGCGCCCCACTCCTAAGCCTTATCCTCAGGTCGTAAATCTTCAATATGCTGGCACTGCTAGTCTCGGCATCGACTGTTTGCCTCTGCCTGCTTTTGTTACTATACCTGCCAATAGTGTCTCTGCAAGTTTATCGATTCAAGCGGTTCAGGATAATATTCCCGAACCACCAGAAAGTATAAAAATATATGTATTAGGTACATTGTGCGGTAATACAATCACAGATAGCTTAACGGTATTTATAGTAGATTTTCCCACTTATCAAGTTCCTTCAGGTGATACAATTTGTGAGGGTCAATCTATATCTCTTTCGGCTGTGCCCTCTCCGGGCAATAATGCTTTTGTTTTTAATTGGTCACCCGGAGGCTCGCTGAATAATACTATTGGAAATACAGTGCTTGCATCTCCTCTTACAACAACTACCTATACAGTTACAGCCAATTTTCCGGGTTGCCCTTCCATTGATTCGGTTTTTCATATCGTAGTGGAGCCATTACCTCAATTGTCTGTCACATCAGTAAATCCGGGATGTATAGGTCTTAATTCTGGTTCAATTACAGCAACTGCATCAGCTTTGTTTTTACCCTTGTCTCTATCATTACAGCCCGGTAATCTTGTTGCTTCAAATACACCTTTTACATTTTCAGGCTTATCCTCTGGGATTTACACTGTTACAGCATCAAGTGTGTTTGGTTGTTCGGTAAGTTCTGTTCAGAATTTAATTGCAGCCCCTCCACTTATAATTAGTGCTTCGGCTTCTCCTATACCATGTGTAGGAGGAACTACAACAATTAATGTGACTGCAACTGGGGGCTCACCTACTTATCAATATAGTATCAATGGTGGGGCTTTTCAATCGTCAGGTCAGTTTCAAAATATTGCACAGGGTGTTTATACTGTCACAAGTATTGATAATAGTAATTGCTCAGTTTCCACTATTATTTCAATTACTGTTTTGTCATCAATAAGTTTGACTGTTACAAGTCAGGATATCAGTTGCGCCGGCGGCACGGATGGAAGTATTACGAGTCAAGCCACC
>DAIUCL010000028.1:0-9736 GCA_036846185.1 Chitinophagaceae bacterium | reverse complement strand
TAGTTTAAGTGCGGGAGTGTACAGTCTTCAGGTAAGTGATGCGAATGGCTGTAGTATGAGTACTACGATCAGCTTGACGAGTCCGAATGCCCCACAGATAAGTAGTGTAAGTTCCGTTCCGACTAATTGTAATCCAAATAATACAGGTGTTCTAACTGTTTTTGTTAATCAAGGAACAGCTCCTTACAATTTTAGTTTAAACAATGGGCCTAATCAGAGTGCTAATGTATTTCAGAACCTGACACTGGGGCAGTATACAGTTACTGTTACAGATCTCAATTTGTGTACTGCTTCAGGTATATACACTATAACACAAAATGTATCACCAGTTATTGATTCATTGATTACCACACATGCTTCTTGCGTGCCTGGTTGTGATGCGCAACTGAATATAGCTGTATCTGCAGGAGCGGGCAGTCCTTACAACTACAGCATTGATGGTATTAATTTTCAGAGTGTTTCTTTGTTCACAGGACTATGTACAGGATTATATACAGTAACTGTATTAGACATTAATGGCTGTACGGCTACGAGTACCCTAACAGTTACCTCTGCCAACGG
This sequence comes from Chitinophagaceae bacterium, assembly GCA_036846185.1. Taxonomy (GTDB): domain Bacteria; phylum Bacteroidota; class Bacteroidia; order Chitinophagales; family Chitinophagaceae; genus OLB11. Next base: position 9,175 of record DAIUCL010000028.1, on the reverse strand, counting down.
CCCAGTATTAACCGTTCAGTCTATCACACCAATTACTTGTTTTGGTGATAGTAATGGAGTTATTAGTGTTTCTGCTATGGGTAATGCACAGATTTTTACATATGACCTGAATCCAGGAAATTTTTCCAATACCACAGGTTTGTTTACATCATTGTGGGGAACTCTTTATACGGTTACAGTAACGGATACTAATGGCTGTAAGTCTTCTACAACAGCCATTGTTAATGAACCAACACCATTAGTGTTTTCATCAATCTCAACTACTCCTAGTCTGTGCTCCGGACAATCAAACGGGGAGATCGTTATTCAGACAACGGGAGGAACTGGAAACGTGGTACTGAGTAGTACACCTATTGCTGTATTCACTCCTCCTTCATTGTTTAGTGGTTTGCAAGGAAATAATACCTATACTATTGTGGCAACTGATGCAAATAATTGTATGATTAGCACAAGTGTTTTCATTTCAAATCCTCCTCCTATTAATATTAATTTGAATTCTATTGTACATGTAAATTGTTTTGGCGGAAGTGATGGTGCTCTAACGGTAAATACATTGGGAGGAGTAGGACAGTTGACTTACCAATTATTACCTCAAAACATCAATAATCAAAATGGGATATTTACTAATTTATCTCAAGGGCAATACACAATTCTAGTTATAGATCAAAATCAATGTACAGATTCGTTATTGACAACTCTATTTGAGCCAAATCAAATTGTAATAGATAGTATCTCAACTGTCAATCTTTCTTGTAACAACAGTATGGATGGAAGTGTTGCAATTTTAGCCAGTGGCGGAGTTGGAGGGCTTGTCTTTACGTTGAATCCCGGTAATTTGTCTAACTCCAATGGCATTTTTATCAATATGTCAGCCGGAATATACACATTGCAAATAACGGATTCAAACAATTGTAGTATTTTCGATACAATTACAATCACAGAACCTCCAATTCTAAATCTACAAATTCAATCTATATCCAATGTGTTGTGTAATGGCGATAGTACGGGAAGTATTTCAGTGCTTTCAACAGGAGGAAATGGAAATTACTCGTATACCTTGCAGCCTATTATACAGACAAATAATACGGGTGTTTTTTCTCAATTACCCTCTACGGTATATACCATCCAGGTTGTTGACCAATTGAATTGCACTAATACAGTTTTGGTATCTTTATCTCAGCCAGCTCCCCTCCAATTATCTTTAATAACAAAAAATGATTTAACATGTTATGGAATCAACAATGGCTCTATTACTATGTCCGCTTCCGGAGGTATTTCTCCATATACATTTACTTTGATTCCTACTAACATCAACAATACTACAGGAGACTTTCAAAATTTATCAGCAGGAATCTACAGTGTATTTCTTACAGATTCTTTTCTCTGCACTACGATTTCGGACTCAATCCTTATTGAAAGCCCCATGCCTATAATCATAGATTCTATAGAGGTAATTAATATTAAATGCTTTGGAGCTCATACAGGCCAGATTAAGATAAATGCAAGTGGAGGCACTGGCGGGCTTAGTTATACGATAGCCCCTTCTTTAGGTTTGCAAAGCATTTCTGGAGTGTTTGATAATTTGCCCGCAGGTACTTATACTATTACAATAACAGATGCTAATGCATGTACCCTACTTCAATCAGTGCAATTGTTACAAAATCCTCCTATTATTATCAAGGAAATAACGGCAGCACAACCTATTTGTTTTGGCGATATGAATGGGGCAATTATGATTGATGCATATGGTGGGGTAGGTGGATTGTTCTATCAGTTAAATACTAATCCATTACAAGGTAATGGTTATTTCTCAAATCTCTCAGGAGGTATATATACTATCACTATCCAAGATTCCCTGTTGTGTAAGGTTGATACTATTTTTAATTTATTACAGCCTGAAAGAATCCAAGCTGAATTTATTGAAATTCAATCAGTATACTGCGTAGGTGGCAACAATGGTAAAATAAAAGTAAAAGGAAAAGGTGGTGTAGGAAATTATACATACTATGTAAGACCTGGTTTGCGATTCAACAAAACAGGAATTTTTCACGATTTTCATGAAGGCTACTATACTATAACCATCAAAGATGACCTAGGTTGTACTTTTGATACAGTTGTCATTGTAGGTCCACCCGACAACCCCTTCCGTTTAAAAATCGACAAGCAAGATTTAACTTGTTTTGGTAATGGCAATGACGCTTGGGCGCAAGCAACTCCTATAGGAGGAGAATCACCCTATACCTTCTTATGGTCTGGTATTGGCACTTCCTCTCAAAATACGTATCGTGCAGAAAAATTACAATATGGATTTTACTTCATAGAAGCCACAGATGCCTCAGGCTGTTTTGTAAAGGATACAGTCTATATAGAACCCGGCCCATGCTGTGAGCAAGTGTTTATTCCAACTGCTTTCTCGCCAAATGGAGATGGTCTCAATGATTATTTCAAAGTTACTACCTCGGCTGGGATTGAGCTTCTTCAATTTGATATTTTCGATCGATGGGGAAACAAAGTATGGGGTACTAACGATTTCAGAGATGCATGGGATGGGACCTTCAAAGGTCAGCAACAAGATATGAACACATTCTTTTACATATTCAGATATACTTGTCTCACGGATAAACAAAATTATATCAAAAAGGGTGATGTGATACTACTGAGATAATGTTCTTACATCAAATACTCTTTCAGTCGAATACTACATTATGGGTGTGCCCCCTTGCGCAAAATAGGACTCGTAATCGTTTTGTATAACTGGTATTGCGCTTCGGGGTCAGGCTATCCACTTCAAGATCCTGTGTGGGATGCTCCTTCAGCATAGTCGCAGCCTTGGCTTCGTGCCTTCGCCTTGCTGCTTCTTGCTGAAAGGCATTCCACACAGGATGCTTTCCGTTACTATCCTTCACACAAACTCAAACATAGTTTCAAATTCATATTGGTATTGAAAAATATCTTTTCCATAAATTTGCTATCTGATTTGTATGTTCACTTCTATAACTTTAGATAAATACTCTTCTAAAGTGTATTCTTCACCATCATCACAAGTACAAGCATATCCAATTGATTGGCTTACAGTATATTTGCTTCAATGAAACTAACAGAACCAATTGGAATACAAACCCCGGTAGATAAATGGGTCGTTAATCCCATGAAGCGATTTGTAGGCAACAGTAGTACTAGTGGTATGGTTTTATTCGGATCTGCTCTAGTAGCTATGATATGGGCCAATTCGCCTTGGGCAGATACATACCATCATCTCTGGGAAACGGAATTTAGCATTGGATTTGGAGATAAGATTCTTTCTAAAAATTTACATCATTGGATCAATGATGGTTTAATGGCAATTTTCTTTTTTGTAGTAGGTCTGGAACTTAAACGAGAAATAATTGCTGGTGAGTTTAGTAATCCTCGCAATGCCATATTGCCTATAGGTGCTGCCATAGGTGGTATGATTATGCCTGCTTTGATATACACGTTATTTAACAAGGGAGGCGATACCATGGCAGGTTGGGGTATCCCTATGGCCACTGATATTGCGTTTGCTCTCGGAGTCTTGTATCTGCTAGGCGATAAAGTACCGGTTTCCCTTAAGCTCTTTCTGACTGCCTTAGCTATTGCCGACGATTTAGGAGCTGTACTCGTTATAGCCTTTTTTTATACTTCACATATTGATGTCTACAGTCTTATGGCTGGTGCAGCCTTTATGATAGTGTTAATTTCTGCAAATAAATTTGGAGTTCGCAATGTTTTTTTCTATGCTATTATGGGTATAGGAGGCTTGTGGCTTGCCTTTTTGATGTCTGGTGTACATGCTACAATCGCCGCTGTTTTAGCCGCTTTCACTATACCGGTTAAAGTAAAAGTAGAAGAGCAAGAATATGCTGACAGAGTAGAGCAACTTATGGTAGCGTTTCGACAAGCCGACCCTAATGGTTTGCCTACAGTCACCAACGAACAATTGCACATATTAGAGCAAATTCGTGATTTGTCCAAAAAAGCATTGACACCCCTTCAGCGATTAGAACATGGAATGCACCCCTTGGTATTGTACATTATCATGCCCATCTTTGCCCTCAGCAATGCAGGGGTAGAACTTTCAAAGAACAGTCTTACTATGCTCAGTTCTCCAGTATCAATAGGTATTATATCCGGGCTATTATTGGGAAAGGTTTTGGGAGTGGTTGGTACGGTATGGCTTATTCTAAAGCTCAAGTGGGCTAGCTTACCCGATGGAATGACAAAAACTATGGTTTTGGGCTTAGGATTCTTGGCTGCTATTGGTTTTACTATGTCTCTTTTTATATCAAGTTTAGCTTTCAGTAATGACACTTATATAATTCAAGCCAAGCTGGGTGTCCTTTTCGCTTCTATAATTGCCAGCATTTTAGGCTTTTTGATCATCAATAAGCAATTAAAATGAATAGAGGCTTTATTTTCACTCTATTTATCCTTCTCTGCCAATTGGCTTGCACCTCTCAGTCTCGTATAGAAGGTACTGCTATTCGAATAATAGATGGTGATACATTTGAATTACTCACTTCTAATAAGAGGCCAATACGAATACGATTGTTTGGCATAGATGCCCCTGAGAAAAATCAAGAATTTGGCACAGCATCTAAGCAAGTATTAGCTTCTCGTATATTTCAAAAAAAAGTAATCGTCGAAAAGGTTAATACAGACCGTAATGGACGAATGGTAGCCGTCGTATACTGCGATGGCGTCGACATCAATCTGTACATGATTCGAAGTGGTATGGCTTGGCACTTTACCAGATACTCAAAGAGGCAGGATTATGCAAATGCTGAGCAAGCAGCACGGAGTGAGAAAGTCGGCCTTTGGTCACATGCTTCCCCTATCGCTCCTTGGGATTTTCGCCATCAAAAGTAGTCTTTCATTTAATGTGGATATTTGTATCGCTTCAGAAGCATTTCTATTGATAGTTTTGCGAAGATGAAACACTCTATTGCCTACTTTGCTTTATTCGTTTGCATCAATATTCTTTATGGAGCCTGTCGTAATAAGGAATATAGTAGCGCATTTACTTTCTTCGATAAAGTCAATATCGAAGAACTTTCTCAATATCTTCAAAAAGACTCCACATTGTTTTTTGCAGATATAAACGAAGCTAACGATATCGCTATCAAGAATATGGATTCAATACTCTACCACTTCTATGCAAACAGAACCTGGCAACCTGTGTGGATTTCCAAAGAGGGACTCTATCCAGGTACCCACCGCTTTATTGCTGAAATACCAGATTTAATTTGGGAGAATATTCCGTCTGATAGTTCTTTGTATCATATTGTAAAATCTCACTATGCGGACTTTGTTCGTTCTCAATCTTATGATAATACTAAGTCATTGGCGGAGTTTGAAATTGGGCTGAGTAAACTCTATAACCAAATTGCCAATGCCCTTCTGCGTGGTACACATTTCAAAGAAAATTACATCCCCAAAATCATTATGCCTACCAATGATACGTCGAGCGATTTAAGCTTTTATCTTAAAGACTCTTTGCTAATAGATTCACTCAGTGTACTGGATAGATGTAGGCCTTCACATCCTTGGTACAAAAAACTCCTTTCAGAGAAAAAAAGACTATACGAGCTGCAGGCATCTTACGATTCTCTTAAGGACGCCTCTGGACGCAATAGTATGATTAGGCAAATGAAGATTTTGGCTAACATATCCATCTCAGATACTTCACTACTTTCTGAAAGTGATTTTGCCAAACAACTAATATATACAAAATATCAACTAGGACTAAAACCCGATACCATCTTGGATGAAGATCTAAAATCAAGTTTAAGCAAACCACTTTCCTATAGAATTGCACTTATAGATAAAAGTATTGAACGCCTTCGATGGTTCAAAAATGATTATCAAAAAGAGTTCGTTTGGGTCAATATCCCTCAAATGATAGTGGAGTATTTTGAAAATGATACCGTCCGATATCGAATGAGAGCAGTAGTAGGTCGAGCGGCTAGACCCACTCCTGTATTGCAAGCGCCTCTTACACAGATCGTATTGTCTCCCCCTTGGACGGTGCCACCTACCATTCTGAAAAATGATGTATTGCCGGGTGTTCTTCGAAGAGGTGGATCTTATTTGGCACGTAAGGGTCTCAAAGCTTATGATAGCAGAGGGCGGGTAGTGAATGCCTCCAATATTAATGCCTCTAATTATCGAAATTACTCTTATTCTCAAGCTCCCGGTTACAATAGTTCTCTTGGTGAAGTAAAGTTTAATATGCCCAATACCGAATCGGTATATATGCATGATACTCCTCATCGAGAAGATTTTGTAAAACGTCAACGTGCATTAAGTTCGGGGTGTGTAAGATTGCAAAAGCCAAAAGAGTTTGCAAGCTTCTTACTCAACGATACGATACTTTATTCTTATCACACCATTGATACACTTTGCAAAACAAGAAAGACTAAGTTTATTCCTATGCCCAGAAAATTGATGGTTTATTTTGCTTATCATACCGCTGCAGTCGATTCAGTAGGTACTGTTATTTATCTTCCGGATATTTACGGATTAGATGCACGAATGAAAATGAACTAATTTAGAAGGAATGATACTTTTTTTATCGACCAAATCGTTTCAAAAAGTACAGTGCTGAGCCATGTTTTAATATAAGTTCTTCCCCATCCGATTTGAGAAGAGACATGCGTATAACGGGGTGGCTATCTGACTCAAAAATCCATTCTTTCTCGTTCATAGTCATTTGCATACTTGCTGTATATACACTATCCATAGTATGAAGAACTAATTGAGATTGGATATAAGATGATTGATTATCCTGAATATCCAACGATTTTAGATAAACTTTCGATTTGCCAAAATCCGGGTCTGTTTTTTTGTAAGTTTTCCATTTTCCAAAAAGAGTGGCATAATCCTGTTTTTTGATACCTTCTTCTGCACCCGGAATCACTTTAGTGATGGGCATATCATATTGATAGCCAATACTTTTTTTGAAAACATGTATTTTGGGGTTCATCGATATCACCAAGCTATCTGCCTCATACCATACAATTTCGAATTCCTTTTCTTTACTTTTTACTTTCTTTCCATCAGTTTGTATTTCCCCTACCCATGATTCACTTGGCGATGTTCGAACCATTACAAATCGATCTATCGAAAAATCAAGTTTCAACGTGTCTGAAAATGATTCATTACCCGACTTTTTTGAAATCCGTTTTACTTCAAGCCATTTGCCTAGAGGCTGCTGTGCAACACTACTTGTGAAGGAGTAAATCAACAACAAGAGGGTAGTAGTAGCTATTTTATTTATCATGGGTTATATAACTTATGGACAAAGATACAATAAAAAAATCCCGATTGATATCGGGATTAATTTTTGTAGCGTGATCGAGATTTGAACTCGAGACCTCAGCATTATGAGTGCTGCGCTCTAACCAACTGAGCTATCACGCCTTGATGATGATAAGAGTCTAAAATTGGACTTTTACATCTTGTTTTTGCTTCAAGTTCGCACAAAATGTGAGAGCTTGAGAGCTAGTCACACAGTCCTTAAAGGTCTCTAAAGGCTTGTGGGGCTGCAAATGTAGTCAAAAAAATTAAATAATTTCATTCATGATGATATTTTTCATTTTTCAAGATGGTAAATGCACGGTAGAGCTGTTCTGTAAAGATTAAACGCACCAGTTGATGAGGAAAAGTAAAGGATGAAATAGATAGTTTGGTGTCAGCTCGGGCATGCAATTTCTCGGATATACCAAAGCTTCCGCCTATTAAAAAGATGATTTTGGAGGGTGAGCGGACCATCCATTGGTTCAGTTTTTCGGCAAATTCTATCGACGAATAAGTCCTCCCTTTTTCATCCAGAGTGACCAGTAAATCTCTCTCTCTTAGTTTGGATAGGATTAAATCAGCTTCCAATTGGAGTATTTGCTCCTTGTTATTGAGTTTGCTCAGTTTGCTATTGTCGACAGTATGTAGTTCAAATTTGGTATAATGTTTCAATCGTTGCTTGTATACCTCTATTCCTGCACTTAGTTCTTTTTTGTCTTCTTTACCCAAACTCCAGAGCTCTATCATTTTTTTTCTATTTTTTTTGGAAACACAAATATAAATCATATATTTGCACTCCCAATTTTTGGCTGCGTAGCTCAACTGAATAGAGCATCTGACTACGGATCAGAAGGTTTAAGGTTTGAATCCTTACGCGGTCACTTTAGAAAAAACTGCCTCATGTAGGCAGTTTTTTTGTTTATATACTTGCCTGTCTCGTATTGCAATTCTATAGCATATACTCCTACCTGTGAGTAGGTGCAGGAGTGGTTTGAGAATCCTAAAGAAGACTCTTTTTATTTTCCGGTATAATTGTGAGGCGTGATTTGCTTCAGCTCATTCTTCAGCTTTTCATTCACTCTCAATTTGTCGATAAATTGATGTATAATTTCTTTGTTGATTATCTCCGCACCACGAGTCAGATTTTTTAGAGCTTCATAAGGGTTATTGTGATTTTCGCGACGCAATATGGTCTGAACGGCTTCGGCTACTACAGCCCAGTTATTGTCGAGGTCAGCACTGATTCGCTGCTTATGTACGTATATTTTATCTAGACCTTTGAGTAAGGAATTGAAGGCAATATAGGTATGTGACATTGGTACGCCAATATTACGAAGCACCGTGGAGTCCGTCAGATCGCGTTGAAGCCTAGAGATAGGTAGCTTGGCCGACAAATGTTCAAACAAAGCATTGGCAATTCCAAAATTTCCTTCCGCATTTTCAAAATCAATAGGATTCACTTTATGTGGCATAGCAGAACTACCTACTTCATTTTCCTTCACTTTTTGTTTGAAGTAATCCATCGAAATGTAGGTCCACATATCACGAGCCAAATCGATTAGGATGGTGTTGATACGTTTTAGTGCGTCAAACGATGCTGCTAGTGAGTCATAGTGCTCTATTTGAGTGGTGTATTGCATTCGTTTGAGCTTCAGGGTATTATTGATAAAGTTATTCGCAAATTTTTTCCAATCCACACCCGGGAATGCGACGTAATGAGCATTAAAGTTTCCCGTAGCCCCACCAAATTTGGCGGCATGTGGGATCATTTGGAGTAGGGCGATTTGATTTTCCAGTCGCTCTACAAATACCATCATTTCTTTACCAAGCATAGTGGGCGAAGCGGCCTGTCCATGAG
>DAIUCL010000027.1:0-20567 GCA_036846185.1 Chitinophagaceae bacterium | reverse complement strand
CAATTTGCTATATGCTCCAAAGAATTACTTAATAGTATTCAAGAACACGATGCTGATTTTGTAAGTGGATATGAACTATTTACTAGCAGTAATACCGATAATAAAATGATCGTCCAAGCATTGAATCAAAGCAATATGACCAGCGAACTCAAAGCCTTTACCGTCAAAGAACGACTCGCTAGCGTATTTGCTTGGATCGATATGATGAAAATGAACGAACGAATCATCATTATCATTATGATGTTTATAGCCGTAGTCAATATGATAAGCAGTATACTAATCTTGATTTTAGAACGAACCCATATGATAGGTTTGCTCAAATCGCTCGGAATGCCGAATACCTCTATCCGATCTGTATTTTGGTACAATAGCCTACTCATTACGCTGGTGGGTATGCTTATCGGTAACGCTGTAGGAATAGGTCTATGCTATTGGCAAGCTCAAACAGGATTAGTGAAACTGGACGAATCGGTCTACTACATCAGCCAAATACCTATCTACATCAACCCGCTTGCTATACTAAAAATTAATGGAATAACTCTTCTAATTTGCCTCTCATTACTCCTTATTCCTACCTGGATAATCAATAGCGTTTCACCGATCAAAGCACTCCGATTTGACTGATTTAAAACATCGATATTGTCAACTCTATCGCAAAACAGAACACCCTTTGTTTGCCTCCCCATTGTGGTGGGATAGTGTGTGCAAACAATGGGATGTGTGCGAAATCAGTATGCATAACGACACCTATTGGATGCCCTACAGCATAGAACAAAAATGGGGGGTACGCATCATTCGCAATCCACATCTCACACCCTATCTATATCTACTTCATTCGCAGACAGGGCATGTACAGCTCTCCCACCCTCTGCATCATACCGATATCACTAGTCAATTGCCTGCTCATCACACCCTCCAGCTCGATTTTGCACCAATCTATACATTCTATCCACATCCTCACAATCAATCCCTCAGAACAAATATTCTCCCTCTGAACCATCAAGAACAACTATATCATACATTCAAACCTAGCCTCAAACGCCAAATAAAAAAGTCAAGCACCTTACATCATATCGAAGAATCTACAGACGTAGCACTTTTCTACGAATTACACACACGCTCATTTAGCAAATACCACAAAAAACCGGATATCGCACTGAGCTACTTCGAGAGCACGATTCCCCTTATGATCAAAGAAGGAAATGGCAAACTGTGGATAGCCTACAATCAACAACACATCGCCCTTGCTGCTATATTTGTAGTATTTGATACCAAATCTGCCTACTACCTATCAGGCGGGCAGCACAACGAATTCAAAGACAGTGCCGCAATGCCCGGACTCCTCTGGCATGCTATACAATTCGCCACAGATCGGGGCTGTCAGTATTTCGACTTTGAAGGCAGTATGGTTGATAGTATTCACCAGTTCTTCCAAAATTTCAAAGCTCATATCACCAACTACAATCGTATTCACACCAACGACTCACTGCTGTATTCAGTATATCAAAAAATAAAAAATGCTATTTAGGAGCGCATCTCACGTCCCAACATCATCTACTTCTCGCTCTACGTTCCTATCTCTCATGGCGCATACGCCTTGAGAGGATATCCACTACGATCGAGGCTAACTTTCATCGGCAGAATATATATGTTGCAATCAGTACTTGATGTACGACTAATATATATTAAAAAGTAAAGTGCCGTTTTTTGAAATATGTTCAGAAATAAGAATACAAGCAAACATAAAATAATAGTAACATTGAATTACCTCTTTATTAGGTAATTTATAAAAATTAAATAAGTTGATTATCGAAAATCTATTCGATTCTCATAAGAGAATGACAAACATCAGTACTACTACTACACATGAATATAACGTGCGGCAACGATTGCAACGAAAAGCCCGCAATAGGTGCCGGTAGTGATGCAAGGGTGGCAGGAGCGTAGGAACGAAGCTACCTGCTACCCTATGCAGCACAGCGGCACCTATGAGGACTTGCAGTGAAAAGCGTGTCTGCCGCCCACATTTTTTTTGAAAGGTAATGGAATCGCTATGAAAGAAGGTGACGCACGAACATGAATAGTGACTTATTCTTCTTTATTTTTTAGTTTCATCAACAATCCATAGGCACCCTGAGTTACCAAATTGAAGGGTATTGCTATTGCTGCCGACTCTACCAAATACATCTCATCGGTGCTGGATACTATATTGACTTCTACAAACTGAAAGGTAGTATCATTGAGCCGCTTGATGATGTATGACTGATTATTGAAAGTAACTACGGCGCTTTTATGAATATTGTATCCTTCCTGTAGAGTATGTTCCACCTTTGCTACGACCGACATTCCGGGTAATAATAATTGATTAGTGTTGATTAATTCACATTTTACTGAAGTCATTTTGTTTTCATCCATATCTTTTTTGATACTGGTGATTGTGGCTTGTATTTTAGACGATGGGGAACTTATCAAATTGGCCTCTACCCTTTGGCCGATCTTTAGAGAGGATATATACTTTTCAGGAACATATAAATTCATAAAAACATCCTTCGGATTCAAAAGAGTTGCAAGCACATCACCTTCCATCACATACTTACCATTGTTGTAGTTTACAACAGACACATAGGCGCTCACGGGAGCATAAATAGTGATAGTACTTTGGATAGATGATGCTGATAAGTGATCCGGATTAATAGAGATAAGTTTAAGTCTTTGCTTGAGAGCATTCAATTCAATTTCCATCTCTTTCATGCTCGTTTCAGATTCTTGCAACACTTTATCACTCGATGCCTTCAACACATTGAGTTCTTTTTGTCTTTCATAATCTTTTTGATGCAATTTGTAGGCGTTTAAGGTTTTTAAGTAGCTCTCTTGAAGGGCTATATACTCCTTGTTTTCGAGTATGGCTATGGGTTGTCCTTTTTTTACATAGTCGCCTGCAGAGAGGTACAAGTGTTTTACAATTCCTCCCCAGGGTACCGATACTTCGTACGTTTGATTAGGAGCTATATCCAATACCCCATTCAATGAAGTATTTGAAGCTACAGAGGAAACTCCTAACTCTTCGGTCTTGATTGTACTATTGCTCAATTGAGCCTTGGTAAGAACTACAATATCACTAGCCTCATTGGATGGAGCATTCACTTCCATAGCCTTTTCTTGAGGATCGCTACCACATGATAGGATTAACATACCCATCAGAGCTACGAGGTAGGTTTTGGATATTGCAGATGAAATAGTAATTGCAATTTGATGCATAATTCTTTTATAGCTACTTTCGTATGGTGAGCGTCGAAAATTGAAAGAATTCAAACGTTTGAAAACATCCTTTTTTTCCGGAGCTAAAATCATTTTAGTTATTTCATTTTCTTTTATCATGATTTGATGTGTTTTTTGTTTGTAATGATGTTTTGTATATTCCATTCATTTATTGCTATGAAAGAGGAAATTCTTTTATGGCAATTTTCGACAGCACATATACTACACTGACTGGTTACACAGGGATCAATATGAATGAAAAATTCTACTTGTTTATTGAACTGAATTTTTACTAGCTGTATTAATTCATCTTGGATAGCATGTGCTTCTTCTACTGTAATGTAATGAGGAACTGTCAGGTGACAGTCAATATGATAAAAACCAGCGTAATTGATAACCCTAAGATTATGAATATCAATCCAATGATGTTGTCGATATTTATTTAAAAGCACAATCAATGTCGATACTAAGTTTTCATCATAGCCATCCATTATGGCGAATATTGATTTGTGAATGATCTTATATGCGTTATAAAATATTATAACAGAAATGATGATAGCGATTATGCTATCAAGCCAATTGAATCCGGTGAGATGAATGATAAAAATACCGATGAGTATCCCTAATGAACTGTAGGCGTCCGTGATGGTATGCTGACCAGCAGCTTGTAATACGGATGAATGATACTTCTTTCCTTTTCGGATAGAATAGATGCCCAAAGAGAAATTGACTACTAAACTGATCGCAATAAGTGTAATACCAGAGTTAAGAGAGTTTAATTCTCTGGGTGAAACTAATTTTTTTATAGCTTCGTATAATATTAGCAAGCCCGCCACAGCAATCAATACTCCTTCCATGGCCGAGGTGATATATTCTATTTTCCCATGACCATAAGGATGCTCTTTATCTCGAGGCTTAAATGACAACACTATACTATATAACCCTATCAATGCCGCTACGATGTTTACAACACTTTCTAAGGCATCAGAAAGTATAGCAACAGATTCAGTCTGATACCATGCAGCTACCTTTACTATAAATAATACCACAGAGGTTATTAATACAAACTGCTGTGTATTAACTAATAGCTTTTTGTGTATAGCCAATTTACTCATTCTCAAAATAGATTAGATCAATAGTTAATTCATTGTACTTCTTAATAGCATCGATATAATTCAACTCTATTTGCAACGATTGAGACATCAGTATCATCCACTCAAGATAAGTTATTGCACCATTGTAAAATTGTAAATTAGAAATATAGTATATTCCTTTAGCGTTCTCCAAAGATTCTTCTTCATAATAATCTATTATCTTTTTATGTGTGGCTATTTCTTTACTCAGTATGAGATACTTACTAGTCATTTGTTTACTGATTTTTTCATAGTTAGTCTGCTCCATTTGATATAATACTTTTGTCGCGGCAAGTTTATTTTTTATATGCTTTCGACTGATAGGCACTTGCACACTGGCTTGTGCGTATGATGCCAGATATCCACCACCTAGAGATCGGGGTTCTCTGAATGAATGCAAATGGTAACCAATATTTCCTTGTGGCAAAAGTTCTTTTTTATAGTTATTGTATCGTGCAAGTATGATATCCTGGTCAGTATGCTTCAATTGTAATTCCGGATGATTTTCAAATGTTTCTACGGTATTATTCTGCTTATCAAACAGCTTAACACTCTCATATATAGGCAACAACAGAGTATCTGAATTGAGCAGATTTGAGAGAAGAAGCAATACTATTTCTTTGTCTTTTTGTAATTCACTGTATTGTATTTTCAGGTCGCCTCGAACATTATCTACCGACATTTTTTCTATTACATTACTTTCTCCCTTACTTAGTCTAAGTGTAGCTCGCCTTTGTATATCATTGTATATGGAGTCGAACTGATATAATATTTTTTCTTTCTCATTCAAATAGATGAATTGATTGAACAGAGTTCCTAATTTCCTTTTTAAGTCTATCCACGACAATTCTTTGTAATACTGACTACTTTGGAATTCTTTTTCTAAAATCTGCTTTTGACTTTCATATACACTTGGTAATTTAAATGACTGAATTACACCTATTTTTGAATCAAATGTATAGGAATTAACTTGCCCTGTTTCAGTCGCAAACTCTGTGGGAGGAATATCCTTATAGGTCGATATCATACTTTTTTGGTAAGCCGCTTTCTCCTTCATCGCTTTAAGTTCGAGATTGCTATCAGATAAGATTTGCAATGCCTCATTAAACGTTATGTATTTCTGAGAATAGCCCTCAAATGTATTGCTAAACCATATCAATAGGACTGCTACGATCCTTTTTGCCCCACTATATCTTTTATTCGTCTTAAGTAAATAGAACAAAATTGGCAGCACGATTAAGGTCAATATGGTAGACACAAACAGACCACCTATAACTACAGTTGCTAATGGCTTCTGCACCTCAGCACCCGACCCCGTACTAATAGCCATAGGCAAAAAACCTAAAGCAGCTACAAATGCTGTCATCAATACGGGTCTAAACCTTCTTCCACAAGCATCTATTATTTTTTGTCTCATATTAGTATTTCCCCCTTCCGTAGACTTAATAATTTCATGTATGAGCACGATACCATTCAATACAGCCACTCCAAACAATGCAATAAAACCAATACCCGCACTGATACTAAAGTCCATACCACGAGCAGCTAATAACAACACACCTCCTATAGCAGATAAAGGAATCGCCGTAAATATCATTAAACCTATTTTCACAGAACCAAATGCAAAATACAAAAGCACAAATATTAACAACAAAGCAATAGGAACAGCAATAGCTAGTCGCTGTGTAGCATGTTGTAAATTTTCAAAACTCCCTCCGAATCGTATGTTATAACCCGAAGGAAACTTTACATGTTTACTTATTTTGTCTTCCAATTCTTTTACAATACTTTTTACATCACGTCCTCTGCTATTGAATCCTACGATGATTCTTCTACGTGCATCCTCCCTTTGTATTTGATTAGGGCCATCGTATTCTTTGATATCGGCCATAGCTCCAAGTGGAACAAAGGTGTTGTAGCCGGTTTTGATGGGCATTTGTTTTATATCCTCCACATTCATTCTTGCCTCAGGCCTTGCTCTTACCACCAAGTCATATTTTCTTTCTAATTCATACACATAACCGGTCTGTTTACCCGAAAACAGCGTGTTTATATATGAATTTAGCTCTTCCACTGTTACATTATATTGGCTCAAAAGCATGTAATTGTAATTTATGATCACTTGTGGCATTCCTACAATTGGTTCTACATAGATATCCTTTGCTCCCTCAATGGTAGATGCTACCTCTCCTATTTTAGAAGCAATTTTGCTCAGAGTATCTAAATCATCACCATATATCTTGCATACTATATCCTGCCTAGCACCTGTCATCAACTCATTAAATCGCATCTGTACAGGAAACTGAAATCCTGTCGTTATGCCAGGCACATCACTCAATACCTCTTGCATTTTCACCGCAAGTTCATCAAAAGTTTTAGCATTTTCCCATTGCTTTTTATCCTTCAATATCACCATCATATCACTTGCCTCCATAGGCATAGGGTCGGTAGGCACTTCTCCACTTCCTATCTTCGTTACAATTTTTTCAATTTCTGTAAAATTTGCCAATAACAAGGCGGACGCTTTTTGTGTGTATTCAATCGTTGTCTTCAAATTACTCCCTGTAAGCACTCTAGTATCTACAGCAAAATCCCCCTCCTCTAGTACCGGTATAAACTCTCCACCCAAACGAGAAAATATCAATAAACTAATCAAAAACAATAGTAATATTCCTGAGATGACTAATTTCGGAAATGACATCGTCTTTTCTAACACCTTCTTATACCATTCACTCCAATTAGCCATGATGATTTCAGATTTGTTTTCTTTATGATCTGCTCCTTTTTTCAAAACCCATGCACTCATCATTGGCACATAACTAATCGACAATAAAAATGCACCTATCAGAGCAAAACTTACCGTTTGTGCCATTGGTCTAAACATTTTACCTTCAATACCTTGCAACGTCAACATGGGTACATACACTATCAAAATTATCAACTGACCAAATAGTGCACTTTTCATCAATTTCGTAGAAGATTCTATAATAATAGTTTCCGTCTCACCGCTCAACTCAGATCGACTCAACTTTCCAATAATCGGATTTGCATGCAAATAATACAAACCAGCCTCTACAATGATCACCGCACCATCTACAATCAACCCAAAATCTAATGCACCCAAACTCATCAAATTTCCACTGACTCCAAACATATTCATCAAAATCACAGCAAACAACATGGATAATGGAATAACGGATGCAACGATCAATCCAGCTCTCCAATTACCCAAAAACAATACCAACACTAGGACTACAATCAGCGCACCCTCCAACAAATTGTTTCGCACCGTTTTAATTGCATTATCAATCATCTTTGTCCTATCCAAAAAGGGTTCTATCAAAACTCCTTCAGGCAAACTTTTTTGAATCTCCTCAATTTTTTTCTTTATTTCTTTGATCACCTGTTTACTATCACCTCCCTTCAGCATCATTACTACCGCTCCTGCCACCTCCCCTTCTTCATTATAGCACATAGCACCATATCGGGTTGCATTTCCTGTGCTTACTTTCGCAATATCCTTCACATACACACTTGCCCCATTCGACATTTTTTTTATGGCTATCATTTCTATATCCTCCACCGTTTTCACTAAGCCCTCCGTCCTAATAAAAACTGCTGTATTCTCTTTCTCAATATAAGATCCTCCCGTATTCTGATTACTTGTTTCTAGTGCACGAATAACCTCATCAATTCCTATACCAACCGATGCCAGTTGCTTCGGGTCTATTTCTACTACATACTGCTTCATATACCCCCCAAAACTGCTCACTTCTGCCACACCCTTTACACCCAAAAGCTGTTTCCTCACCATCCAATCCTGTAGTGTTCGGAGTTCCATAGCATTATACTTCAACTCATACCCCTCCGCAGGTCGCAATACATACTGATACACCTCTCCCAATCCACTAGAAATAGGACCTATCTCAGGGCTACCAATATAATCAGGTATTTCTTGTTTTGCCTTTACTAACTTTTCTCCTACCTGCTGTCGCGCCCAATAAATATCTACATCTTCATCAAAAACAATAGTAATCAACGATAAACCAAATCGCGAAAAACTTCTCATATCCTTAATACCATCAATATTTCTTGTAGCCTGCTCCACAGGTATGGTCACAAATCGCTCAATATCCGTCGCACCATACGAAGGAGCCACAGTAATAATTTGCACTTGATTATCCGTAATATCCGGCACTGCATCAATAGGCAAACGTGTCAGTTGATATAGCCCGGCTATCACCAACAGCAAAATGGCAATGCTTACAATTAATTTATTTTTTACAGAAAACTGAATAATTGAACGTAACATAAAGACTATGTTTTCGTCTCAAAAAGCAATACTATCACTTCTTTAAGACCTTTGATTAATTTTATAATTGTTATGAATTCATCCCGTACCAAGATTACCTAATCACTAATATTTAAGATCATGCAAAAAAACTTGCATCGAAAATCATGAAAAAAATCTTAGTGGATAAAGTAAAACTTTACAAAATAACTATACCGTCCTCGGCGGTTGCCAAATGGCATCTAGATACATCAGAGGCAGATAACAATGAAATACCATCACCGGCTTTTCAAAATACATTTCTACCACACCCGGCATCCTTAATTCAGATGAACAAAGATTCACATGTTGAACCTGTGTAAAATCAGATTCCGTTTTCTTAAATGGCAACTTCATATCCTCCTCATAATCACCATCCATTACATTTCCATGACCATAATGCTCATCCAAAAAATCTAAAAAAGTAATTGAATCGTCACACACTTTATGTTTCATATAATGCTGAACCAGCAAAGGCAATTTCAACAACTGACCTAGCTCTGTACCACCAATAATGTACAACGAAATGAACAATATAGACAGAATCTTCCTCAATAGAACTCAAAAGTAAAGAGAAAAAAGCATAGAAGTAAAATAATTTGGGGCTATCATCGTATGACATATATCAACTTCCATCCGCCCACTACAGGGTCCGCTCTCGCTCCCGTGCTCCGCCGAAGCGTCGCACCGCCTCGTGCCTCGGCGCCTTCCTTGTGCGGCAGCCACCAAGCAAATATCCATTTATCAGCAATCTGAACGATTATACCCATTACTAATTGCCAAAAACATACAAGCTGTATACTTGCCAATACATCACACTAATAAAATATCAAGATGCTAGAGCAAATAAAACACAATCCAAACATCTATGACCTAGTGCATACAACAAATGCTACTCCGCCCAGCTCATTTCATAATGCGCATCCTCAATATCCACCGCATACTCTGTAAGATGCAAGGGTCTAAAAGTATCAATCATCACTGCCAACTCAGGCGTTTCCTTAGCACCTATACTTTTCTCCACAGCACCCGGATGAGGGCCATGAGGTATACCACTAGGGTGCAATGTTATCATCCCTTTCGTCACATGTTTTCTACTCATAAATTCACCATCTACATAGTAGAGCACTTCATCCGAGTCAATATTACTATGATTATAAGGAGCAGGAATGGCCTGCGGATGATAATCATACAACCGAGGCACAAACGAACATATCACAAAATCCTTACCATCAAAAGTCTGATGTACCGGAGGTGGCTGATGCACCCTACCCGTGATAGGTTCAAAATCATGAATAGAGAATATATAAGGATATTCATATCCATCCCATCCTACTACATCAAAAGGATGATTACCATAAGTAATAGGGTATAATAATCCTTTCTTTTTCGTTTTAATCATAAAAGCGCCTTCTTCATCGATAGGATTCATATACATCGGCTTACGAATATCTCGCTCACAAAACGGTGCATGCTCCATCAATTGCCCTTCAGAACTTTTATAACGTTTTGGAAATCGAATCGGACCAAAACTCTCTACAATTAGTAACCTATTCTGCTCCGAATCAAAATTCATTTGATAAATACAGCCTCGGGGTATGACGATATAATCACCATAGCCAAAACTCAACTCCCCATATTGTGTTAGCACCTTACCACTTCCCTCATGTACAAAAAGCACTTCATCCGCATCCGCATTTTTAAAAAAGTAATTCGTCATACTTTGCTGAGGTGCTGCCAGCGAAATATGACAGTCATTATTAATCAATACCGGCTTTCGACTGTCCAAATAATCCGCTTCCGGGGCTATCTTAAAACCCTGAAAGCTTCTATGCTTTAATATATTTTGTGAAGCAATTTTAGGCGAAATATCAATAGGCTCTTCCGATTTGATAATCTTAGTGGGCGGATGGATGTGGTACAACAATGAATAATTATACGAAAAACCTTCTGTACTGAACAACTGTTCACTATACAGTCCACCGTCTGGTTTTCGAAATTGTGTATGTCTTTTATGAGGAATAGATCCTACGCTATGATAGTGCGGCATATCTAATGAATAATATTTATGCAAAAATACGATATAGAAAGCGAATTGCTATGGTGTAATACCTTCTTGTGCAAAACTAAAAAGAGTCGGCCCATGGCAGACTCTTTTTAGTTTATAATCTATTACAATTATCGAATTAAAGTGACATCTCCTTTCAGGAATTGGACTTTCCCGTTAGGATACGCTACCCGTATCATATAGTGATACACTCCGGGATCTTGAGGCACTCCTTTATAAGTACCGTCCCAGCCTTGATGAATATCATTAGTCGAAAACACCTCTTTACCCCATCGGTTAAAGACTCTAAATTCCTGTACATTCAGCATTTTACGTATCGTACCCACCCTGAACACATCATTGTTACCATCACCATTGGGGGTAAATGCATTAGGGATGAATACATCTTGAGGAATGACAGTTACTCGGAACGAATCCTCTTGAGGACAACCTTGCAACAAACTCACACCGGTCACTTTATACGTGATATCTTCCAATGGAGTAGCCAAAGGATTACCACTTTGCGTATAAGTCAAGTAATTGGTAGGTGTCCAGTACATAAAGGGTGCACCCGTAGCATTCAGTTGAATGGCATCACCCAAGAAAATCGTCGTATCTCTATTATGAAGGATTAATTTGAATGGAGGATGCGTTTCCACCGTCACATCCAAGGTATCCTGACAGCCATGAGGATCTAGCAATATAGCATAGTACGTAGTAGTCCCCAGACCGGAAGCAATCGGATTAGCACAATTATAGCAACTCAGCATTCCATTACCTTCCTGATACCACTCATACATATTATTACCACCCACTACCCATAGTTGTATCGGATCTCCATTACATACAAGGGTATCAGGGTGAATATCACCCTCAGCAAATGGCCATACCTGCACAAAGAACGTATCCGATGCAGTACATCCGGCTTTGGGAGTAGTAGCAGTAAATATAAATTCCTGAGGTGTTGTTCCATTAAAGGTTGGGTTATAGGTATTGGAGTTTAGCAATCCGGCAGATGGACTCCAATTGATATTGTAACCAAATGGAGGACTCACTATTGCGCTGATATCCACTGTTTCGCCCTCGCACACCTCATAATCCGGGAAAGGATCTATGATAGGATTAGGCTCTGTATATATCCAAAAACCCTTTTTCACCGGTGTACATGTACGATAGGTACCCGTAGCCTCATAATATACATCGCCAAACACAGGAGGGGTAATAACTGTAAGCAATTCTGTTGGATTCAGTATACCCGTTGGCGGAGCCCACATCATATTGATTCCGGAGTCTACTTGACCATTAATAGTGACACTATTGCCCAAACAGATCGCGGTGTCTACATTAAACAAGGAAAATGACAATGAATCACGAATTTCAATGATAATACTGTCGACAATCGTATTGTTACAGCCAGCCAAAACATATACTTTGATAAATTCACTTCCTTCTGCCAAGCCATCAGAATAGGCATAGAGTGTAAATTCTCGTATAGTGTCAGTCAGATTTGCTGTAAAAGCAACTTGAGTTGGCAATGGCACATAATCAATACCAGATATTGCGTCTCCTTGAATAGAAAAATTCAAAGTATCAGCCATCGGTGTATTCAAAATAATTTTACGTTTTATCGTCAATTTTGCTGTATCACAACCCTCAATAATATAAGGATAATCAGCAGAAAGACCTGTTTCTATTTTATAAGTGATTTCATTGGATGAAAGACTCTTTGCTTGTAAGAATACGCCCGAATCCAAAATTTGATCCCCTTTATCTGCAATCGCTAATTTCATGTGGTAAGTTGTACATGGTATAACCTCCGATTCTGCGGTCAACACAACTGTCATACCTTGATATACAATGGTACCTGGAGCCATTGACCCATTACAAACAAAATAGGCACAAGTATTATTAGCAGCGTTAAACATACCGCAACCGGGTGTATTTCCAAAACACCACTGGGCAGTATTTACACATCCAGGTTGGCTCGGACAGTATATAGTACTTACACCCACAGGGCAAGTAGTAGACCCCGGAACCAACGCAATATTTTTCGCCCCATTGGTATATGGCCCGGCGATACCGGGGCCGCTAATAAAAAATCCAAATACATCATTAAACGTAGTACATGTATAACCCAAATACTCTTCAGAACCAAATACATAATTAAATCGAACGGTATCTCCCACTGTCTCAAAATCAAATTCCAATATACACTTATCAAAGGTCGCACCTCCAATCACCGCAGTCAAATCAGGATCTCCTCCATTACCGGTACCAGAAGATGCAAAGTTGGCCACAGGTCCCACCGAGGCAGCAGCAGTTCCACATGTCAATACGATACCGCTATCCATCCCCAAATTGCTGGATGTCACCGTAAATAAACCACTTCCATAATTGACACTACCCTGAGGAGATGCACCACAGTCCAGCGTCGGGTTAGTTACAGTCACACCGGTACCTACTAGAGCTTGCGCCAACACAGCCGCATTATTCGTAGGCGTAACCGTTACCTGAGCATGCGTATACCATGCAATAAGCGTAAAAAAAGAAGATAATATTATTTTTTTCATATTATTATAATGGGTAATTACTTAAAAAGACGCCATAAAGATACTAAAAGTTGGTAAAAATATCTATAAAACCACAAAAATATTATCACCAATACATCGACTTTGTTCCTATTTTTGACACCCCAATCGTTTCACATTCATGTACAGTATATTCAAAAAAGAAATAAATCAATTTTTCAGCTCCCTCACCGGATACATTACCATCATCGTATTCCTTGTGGTTTGCGGCCTCTTTTTGTGGGTTTTTGACAACAATATTCTCGACAATGGATTCGCCTCCATGGATCAGTTTTTTACTATTTCACCCTGGATTATGATGTTTTTATTACCCGCTCTCACCATGCGAAGCTTTGCCGACGAATACAAAGTCGGCACCATAGAAATACTCTCTACTCTTCCTATCACCGAAAATCAACTTGTATTGGGCAAATTTATCAGTTCTTTCCTCCTCGTACTATTCAGCATTGTTCCTACATTACTCTATGTATTCACCATTGCACAGTTGTCTGGAGGCAATATCGATTCCGGAGGCATTATTGGTTCCTACATCGGACTCTTGTTTTTGTGTGCGGCCTTTACCGCTACCGGACTCTACACCTCCTCCTTATCCAACAACCAAGTCGTTGCATTCATAGCCTCCGTATTTATCAATTTTTTACTATATGCAGGTTTTGAATCAATTAGCCGACTCCAGGTGTTTCAAAATGGACTGGATTACATTATCAGCCAGCTAGGTATGCAATTTCATTACGACTCCATTAGCAGAGGCGTACTCGACACTCGAGATCTTATTTACTTCATCAGCATTGTATTTCTCTTCCTTTTAGCTACTCGCCTCAATATCTCCAAACGAAAATAAGTATCAGGCAATATACATTATGAATAATTCACAACTTCGCACCCGTCTGGGTATCATTTTCGGCATACTTGTACTGATTAATATCATCAGCAGTCGCTATCATGCCCGTATCGACGCTACCCAAGAAAAAAGATTCTCGCTCAGTACGCCTACCAAAAACTTACTCAAAGGCCTCAAAGATGACGTCGTCATTGAAGTTTACCTCAAAGGCAATCTTCCTGCCGGATTTCAACGCCTTAGCGAAGGCACTCGTGATGTGCTCAATGAATTCAAACAATATGGGGGCTCCAAAATCCGATTTGAATTCATCAATCCCCTCGAAGGTAAATCCGGAAAAGAAAAAGAAGAAGTCTTCCAACAGATGAACAAACTGGGTATCAACCCCGTCAATCTCAAAATTCAGCGCGATGACGAAGATGGCTATCAAGAGAAAATCATCTTTCCGGCCGCCAGAGTCTCCTCCATGCAACAAAATACGGCGGTTGCCCTCCTCGAAAACCACATCGCAATGGGCCCCAACGAAAAACTCAACCTCTCTCAAACACTCGTAGAATACAAACTGGCATCAGCAATCAAACAACTCATCGTACCAGGCAAAAAACAAATTGCCTATGTACTCGGCACCGGCGAAATGATAGGACTCAATACCGTAGATATGCTAACTACCCTCAGCAAATACTATGATATCGATACCATAGACATTAACCAAAATATCGAAATCGGGAAAAACTACAGCCTCGCTATCTTTTGCAAACCCTCACATACCTTCGACGAAAAAAACAAATTCAAGATAGACCAATACATCATGAATGGGGGCAAAGTTCTCTGGCTCATCGATGCCCTCCGCCTCGACATGGACTCCCTCAAGTCGCAAGATGCCACCTTGGCAATTGATTATGGGCTCAACCTCGACGACATGCTTTTCAGATACGGTGTAAGGGTCAACAACGACCTGATCGAAGACTTTATGTATGCCAACCCCATCCCTGTCACCGTAGGCTACATCGGCGACCAGCCCGACATACGACAGCTTCCCTGGCTCTACTTCCCCTTCGCCCTCCCCGACTCCAAACACCCCATCGTCAACAATATGAATGCCGTGATGTTCTCCAACGTAAGCAGCATCGACACCGTAGCCAACCCCGAAATCCGAAAAACCATACTCCTCGCAAGCTCCGATCGAAGCCGGCGCACCCCATCACCCGTGCGTATCAGCCTCGCCAGCCTCAAATTTAAGCCCAAGCCCGATATGTTTCGCGAGCGCAAAATCCCTATGGCCGTGCTACTCGAAGGCAAATTCCAGTCCGTATACAACAATCGAATCGATCCAGGCTTCCTTGCCATATACCGCGACTCCCTCAAGAAAAACTTTTTGCCCGAATGTCCTACCGACAATCGCATGATCGTCATCTCCGATGCCGATGTATTCCTCAACGATATCTCCGAAAAACGTGGCCCCATGGAATGCGGCTATTACAAATACACCGACGAACTCTTTGCCAATAAAACATTCCTCCTCAACTGTATCGAATACCTCACCGACGATTACCGACTGCTCGAATCGCGCAACAAAACCCTGCAACTCCGACTCCTCGACAATGTAAGAGTCAAAAAAGAAAAATTCATGTGGCAACTCATCAATGTAGCCCTGCCAGTGGTCCTTGTGCTCTTCTTCGCCAGTGCTTACTTCTTCTTCCGTCGCAAAAAATATGAAGGCCGGGTCGATTAAGCGCACATCACCCACTTTCAACAGTATAGCCCCAATCATTGGGAGCTCATCGACTACCACATCGGGCATCCACCTCCTGCTATCCGCTCCTATGCCTTCGCAGAGCTACGGCATACCGCTCCTATCAGGGCTATTTTTCATCGTCTTTCTCTCTATTCAGCTTACTGATCACCCAGATGCATACCTCATAATTTCCTATCTTCTGTCATTTACTTTGCCCCATAGAATTTCCTACGATGAGCTCTAGCCCTGATTGCAGTGGATACACGCCCCATTCGCCCATACCACTTACCACACTATATCTTGGGGCGGGTAGAAACGGAAAGCAGGACGATAGACGATGCCCGCACCTACGATGCGCTCCCAATAAGAATTCATCTTGCGATAATCCGCACTACAAAAAAATGCTTCTATATTTGCCCTATGCTAAAAATCAAATTCGGAACCGATGGCTGGCGCGCCATTATAGCGCAAGAATATACTGTACAAAATGTAGCTCGAGTAGCCTATGCCACAGCGATATGGCTCAAGCAGAGCAAAAGTAGACCACGAGTAGTACTTGGCTACGATTGTCGATTTGGAGGAGCATTGTTTGCCGATACCACAATCAAAGTACTCTGCTCACAAGGCGTAGAAGTGATTACTTGTCATGGTTTCATTGGCACGCCAATGGTATCCTTTGGCGTATTGCAGCATCAGGCAGATCAGGGTGTCGTGATCACCGCCTCGCACAATCCACCCTCTTACAATGGCTACAAACTCAAAGGAGCTCACGGAGGCCCCACGCCACCCCATCAGATAGCCGAAGTAGAAGCTCTTATACCTGACCATGAAGTAGAAATCACCGGCGAGCTGGCAGAATTTCAAGCACAAGGTCTCTTACATTACAAAGATTTGGAAACAGAATACGTCGATTACCTCCATACCAAATTTGATATGGAGCGACTTCGCCGCTCCCCTCTCAAAATGGCTTATGATGCCATGTATGGCGCAGGGCAAAACATCATGAAACGACTCTTTCCTGATGCGGTTTTCCTGCATTGCGACTACAACCCCTCCTTCAAAGGTACCGCTCCCGAACCCCTTCACAAAAATCTGCTCGAACTCTCCGATACGATACGACTCACACCCGAGCTCAAATATGGCCTCGCCAATGATGGCGATGCCGATCGGCTTGCACTTTACGACGAAGAGGGCAACTATGTGGATTCGCATCACGTCATACTTCTACTCATTCATTATTTACATAAATACAAACAAATGAATGGTAAAGTGGCCATAGCGGCTTCCACCACCTTACGGGTCAATAAAATGTGCGAACTCTATGGACTACCCTGCGAAGTAACCCCCATAGGTTTCAAATACATCAGCGAAATCATGATGCATGAAGATGTACTGGTAGGTGGCGAAGAAAGCGGTGGTATCAGTATCAAAGGACACATTCCAGAGCGCGATGGAATCTTCGACGGACTGGTCATCTACGAATTCATGAACGAAACCGGCAAAACCCTCAAAGAACTCTGTCAGGAAATCTATGCCGTAGTAGGCGAGTTTCACTACGAACGTGCCGACCTCCACCTGCTCGAAGATGAAAAACAACGGGTCATTGCACTTTGCCAACAAGGTATCTCTCAATTTGGCTCTTGGCAAGTAGAATCTCTCAATACCATCGACGGATTCAAATACAGCCTCAACAACAACTGCTGGACCATGATAAGAGCCTCCGGCACCGAACCCCTTCTCAGAATCTATGCCGAAGCGAATACCCGCAACGAAGTCAATGAATTGCTCGCTACGGTGCGTGCCACACTCCAGGTATAATATTTTTTACCAGATTCAGAAGTGATTAACAGCCCCCTTACCCGAGAGGGCTTTTTTTTGCATAAAACATACTACAATGAAAAAACTACTCGTAACCTTTACTTTTTTCCTCGGGCTAGCTGCTTGTAAGCAAGTGCCTCTCACCGGACGCAAAAGCCTTGTACTTGTACCCGAAACTACTATGCAAAGCCTGGCTACCAGCCAATATCGTAGCTTTATCTCCCAAAATCAAGTAGTCAAAAATACACCCGATGCACAGATGCTTTCCCGAGTAGGTAGCCGACTGTCCAAATCTGTGATTGATTACATGAAAAGTAAAAACCTCAGCAGTCAACTCAATGGCTACACATGGGAATTTAATCTTATCAATAGCCCCGAACTCAATGCATGGTGTATGCCCGGTGGCAAAATCGTAGTGTACACCGGCTTATTGCCTGTAACGGCCAACGAAGCCGGCTTAGCAGCAGTCATAGGACACGAGATCGCCCACGCTGTAGCCCGCCATGGTAGCGAACGTATGACCCAAGGTCTCATCGCACAAGGTATCTCTATAGGCGGACAGGTGGCACTCAATGATAATCCCAGAGCCAACCAAATATTCCAACAGTCATTCGGTATCGGTGGCAACCTGGGTATACTTGCCTTCTCACGCAAGCACGAAAATGAAGCCGACAAAATGGGTATGATTTTTATGGCTATGGCTGGCTACGATCCCAAAGAAGCCATAGAAGTATGGAAACGTATGGCAAGCAAAAGTGGCCCAAAACCACCCGAAATCCTAAGTACCCATCCTAGCGATCAAACTCGTATCAAAAACTTGCAAGAAGCCCTCAAAACTGCACAAGTCTTTTATCGTCCGCAATAAATACTGATTTATTCGGAATATATTGGCTCTTCAATACCTAGCTATATCTGCTGATTTCTTTGCTAGCCTACTCTTTTGTTTACAACTTGTGAATATTATCACAAGCTATTCGTTGCAAAGCCTTTATATTCGCAACTCAAAATTATATTCATGGAATTTACAACATTACTATTCAGTGTAGAAAATCACATTGCGACCATCACGATCAACCGACCCGACAAACTTAATGCACTCAACAAAGACGTCATTAACGAACTCAGCGCCGCCATAGACAAGGTGTATGCAGACAGCAGCATCAAGAGTGCGGTCATCACCGGTGCAGGAGCCAAAGCATTCGTAGCCGGAGCCGATATTAGCGAATTCACCTCACTCGACGAGCAAGGCGGTGCACAACTAGCCACTCACGGACAGCAAAGTGTGTTTGACAAAATAGAAAATGCACCCAAGCCGATCATCGCTGCCGTCAATGGATTTGCACTAGGAGGAGGATGCGAACTCGCTATGAGTTGCCATTTTCGTATCGCCTCTGACAATGCCAAATTCGGACAACCCGAAGTAAACTTAGGACTTATCCCCGGATATGGTGGCACCCAGCGCCTCACCCAGCTCATCGGCAAAGGCAAAGCCATGGAATTATCTATGACCGGTGCTATCATTGATGCTAACGAAGCGCACAGACTAGGACTGGTCAACTACGTAGAAACATCCGAAAACCTGATGAACAAAGCCTACGATTTGCTCAATACGATCAATACCAAAGCACCTATCGCCTTGGCCAAAGTAATCACCTCTATCAATGCCGCTTCACACAAAGATGGCTTCACTACCGAAATCAGAGAATTCGGCGCTTGCTTCTCTACCTCCGATATGCGCGAAGGTGTCACGGCATTTCTCGAAAAAAGAAAAGCTCAGTTTACCGGAAATTAATGATCCTTAATCATATTTACACTAAAGCTGCCCCTCCAGGCAGCTTTAGTGTTTTATACTACTGTTGAATTCAAATTATCATTCATGTTTAGCTACTTAATAAACATTCAGTATATTTGATAGTCAAAGAAACTTCTTACACCACTCCCAATGAAAAACAAGATTCTACAAACCCTCCTCGCCTCACTTATTTGTATACTTTTCAGTTCTTGCAAAAGACCCAATAAGGACACAAATTCTCCTATCCTTCCCCCACAACCCGCCTTACAAACCACCAAAACAATTAATTACAATGATTACTCCGTCGATCTCGTCATCGACAAGCCCGAGGGCGACACCATGGATGTCCTCATGGTGTTTCATGGCACAGTACAATACGACAGTCTAATACTGGCTGCCGCCCACAATACCCTCGATGCCTTCAAAAAACTACTCGACAATAAACAAATCATGCTCATCAGCGTCGCCTACCCCGAAGAAAATCTTCTCATAGGTGATAATATTGCCCATAGCGAAGCCGCCCTACTTTGGCTCAAAAACAAAGCGAAAGAAGAACTCTCCATCGATGTCCGTAAAATATTTTTAGCCGGACACTCTCAAGGAGGCTATATCGTATCGAGGCTCAATACCATGCACCCCACACAAGGCGTCATAGCCAATGCGCCCGGCCCGCTCAACCTTGTGTACCGATGCCAACTCGAAGAAAACGGACAAATACCCAATGGCTCTGCCTGTACCCTCCTACGCAACCAATATGGCACTACCAGCGCCAACCCTGCCGCTTACCATCAACGCTCCCTTCTTCATTTCACCCAAGGCTTCCTGAGCGATATACTCTATGTACAAGGACTCAACGACTCCCCTATCCAAATGTACTCATGGCCACTGTTCAAAACAGAAATAAATAATTGCAGCTCTTGCCAAAAAATACAAATACTAGAGCTTCCGGGGCTGGGACACAATGCCTTGTTCAACAGCAGCGAAGCCAAAGCCGCCTTCAATACCTTTATCCAAGATCGACTTTAAAC
>DAIUCL010000026.1:0-20672 GCA_036846185.1 Chitinophagaceae bacterium | reverse complement strand
GAATATCGGTTTATTGAAAGGGCAAGGTTAAGCCTTGAGAGAGTTTTGAACCAACCTAACTTCCTAATTAACTATCAAATATCTGATGAAGATTGGGACGTGCTTCTAAAAATCGAGAGAAACACAATTTGTTTAGAAAATATTGCTAAATCATCATTTGGAGTTAAGTTTTATCAAAAAGGTAAAGGCTTTCCCAAACAAGATGTAACTATAGTAAGTAATCATTCATATACTCACGATGAACCAATTGATGACACTTGCTTAAATATTCTTGAAGGCAAGAATATAGAGCGTTTTTATTTTATACCAAGTAACAAATATATTCAGTATGGAAAATGGTTAGCAGAACCAAGAGATGATGAAATGTTTATTGGCGAAAGAGTTTTAGTTAGAAGAATAGTAGGTCAAACAGGACTGATTGCAGCATTTGTTGATGGTCAGTATTGTAATAACTCGCTATTGCACGTTGTAAAGCCCCACAAAGTATCTTCAAAGGCACTAGCAGCACTGATTAATTCAGACCTGATTGGGTATTATTTTATTAAAAAATTTGCACGAAAAGAGAAGACGTTTCCTGAGATTAGGATCCACGAATTAAACAGTTTGCCAATTAGTCAATATTTCGATTCTGAAATTCTGGACCTAATTTATTCATACACGAACCAATCTTTAATTTATAAACAAGAATTGTTAAGTTCCTTTTTTATAAGTCTTATTAATTCTTTAGTTTACGAACTCTACTTCCCCGAAGAAATCAAATCGGCAGGCAAAGAGATCTTAAAGCATTTGGGAGACCTTAAACCCATCACTGATGATATGAGCGAAGAAGAGAAGCTGGCCATCATCCAAAGTGAGTTTGAGCGTTTGTACGACCCCAACCACCCTGTTCGCTTTGCTATTGAGACCTTGGATAGTGTGGAGGAAGTAAGGATAATTAAGGAAGCACTAAAGTGAGTGCTGGGTTGTTAGTGATAAGTTATAAGATATGAGTAAGAAACAATATACACATACGGAACTGATGCAAATGGCTATTGACGTAATGAATAAAAGCGTAAATGAGCCAAGGGAAGATGGTAAAGTACCACCCAAGGTCGGTGCTGTTTTGCTTTTCCCTGATGGAAGAATTGAAACGGCATATCGTGGCGAACTTAGGGAAGGCGACCACGCAGAATACACTTTGCTGGAAAGAAAACTGCACAGTGAAAATATGGAAGGTTGTATTCTTTACACTACGCTTGAACCTTGTATGGAACGCAATCCGCCCAAAGTGCCTTGTTGCCGCAGGGTTACCAATGCCCGGATTAAAAAAGTGTATATCGGGATTGAAGATAAAGACCCGAAAGGAAAAGGCATTCGGCATTTAGAAAAGCACGGTGTGCCGTATGAAATGTTTACAAGAGAGTTTCAACAAATTATAGAAACAGAGAACAAAGCTTTTTTAAAGCAAGCCTTACAACGCAAAAAAGATGCTGAAGAGGAAGAAGATTTGCGTACACCTATTGAAATGCCTATTGCGAGTTATGATATTAGCAAATTCTCGGAAGATGCACTGAAGAAGTTTATTAAAGAAGCAAAATTAGACTTCAAACCTACAGATGAAGCTTTTCTGGAATATTTGGCTGATTTCGGTGCAATGGAGTGGAACAAAGAAAAGAAAGTTTATGTTCCAACAGGTTATGGCGTCTTGCTTTTTGGCAAGAATCCTAGAACCAAATTCAAAAATGCCGTTCTAAAGGCTCACGTTTCTTATGGTGGCAGCAAAATAGAACCAAAAGATTTTGACCAGGCTTTGGTGCTTTTGCCCGACCAGATTGAAGAATGGTTATTGAAAGTATTACCCCTTTCCAAAGATACTAGTGGCTTCAAACGAAAAGATGTTCCGGATTTCCCAATAAAAGTCTTACGTGAAGCCATTGTAAACGCTTTGGTTCACCGGGATTATACCATTGAAGGAGCGAAGTGCGAGCTCAAGATTGACGCGAACAAAGTTATTGTAACCAGTCCTGGAAAACCTTTGCCCTCCATTTCTTTGGATGACCTGAATAGGTTTGAAGCTTCTTCACTCAGCCGGAACCATATTATTACCTATGCTTTCAGCCTGATGGATTATGTGGAGGAAAAAGGATTTGGGATGAAGACCTTCAAGTCCTTGAATAAAGAATATGGGTTGCCAATTCCAAAATATACCTTCAAGGAACCTTTCTTGACTTTGACTTTTCCAAGAACAACAGAAGCCGTAAAAGAGGTTATAGGCAAGAGCAGTATTGATGATTTGAGTACCGAGGAGCTAAAGAACTTTGAAATATTTAGAGAGAAACGTCCTATTTCAAAGGCGGAGTTTGTTCAGTTTAGCGGTTTAGCATCCAGAACAGCTGAACGCCATTTAAAAGAATGGGTTGACAAAGGACTACTCACGATTTTAGGCACAGGCCGTAGTACTAAATACCAATACAATGAATAGTTTTCTCGCCATTTATTCGCCAAAGTGGCGAGAAAAGAATTGTCCTAGAGTTTTAAATCCTGCTTTCTCGCCAATATCTCGCCAAAGTGGCGAGAAAAAGTACAATGAGTTATTAGTTCTTTGTAAGGGAATAACTGAGGGATTAATTGGGGGGGGAGAGTCTAAAGTACCATTATGAGAATCAAGAAAGTCGAAATACGAGATTATAAGGCATTCTACAGCTTGAATGTGTTTAACGTTGAAGGTAAAAATCTTTTCATCTATGGCGAAAACGGGAGCGGCAAAAGTTCATTTTATTATGCCTTGAAAGACTTTTTTCAATCTTCAACTGAAACTTTGAGCTATGATGAAACCGAAAATATTTTCCTAACCAAAGCCCAACAAGGCAAAGGGTTTATAAAAGTCACTTTCAATCCTGACCGAAGCGGAGCAGCAACAGACCAAATCTATACGGTAAAGAAATCATCAAAAGACACCTACACCGCAGGAGACACAAGCATCCGTGATGCTATCAAGCTCAAAAGCTTCCTGACCTACAAACACCTTCTATCTATTCATCACATCAAAAGAGAAAATGAAATAGACTTGTTTGAATTACTCGTTAAGGGTGTTCTCAAACATTTCAAGAGTGTGGCTATCACAGGAACAAAGGAATTGGGCGAACTCTGGGATGATGTTGAATTAGCAATTGACAAAGTAAAAGGTCAAGCATTTAACATTACCCAAAAGAAAAAGGAAGTAGATGAAGCCATTGACAAGTTCAACAAGGCATTCAAAAAGCTATTTGATAGAAACAGCATTGAAAACATTATGAAGTTTGCCCAACCCATTTTGGACAAATTCGGGCACAACATAGAAATTGAACTTAACTACACACAAGCCAGACCAAATACCGCCTACAACGCAATTGAACGTAACCACGTAAGAGCCAAAGTGAAATATTTGGGTAAAGAAATTCCAAAACCACATATTTTCCTGAACGAAGCAAGGCTTTCAGCCATTGCCATATCCATTTACTTAGGGATGGTTAAAAGACACGTTCAAGGCATTCCATGTAAAGTGCTTTTCTTGGATGACATATTTATTGGTTTGGACATTTCAAATCGTCTACCCTTATTGGAAATTCTAAATACAGACTTTTCGGCTTATCAAGTTTTCATAACCACTTACGACAAACCTTGGTATGAATTTGTGCGGACAAATTATTTGAATAGAAACAACAAATGGAAATACTTTGAAATTTATGCAGGACGGACAAAGAAAGGATTTACCATTCCCGTTGTTAAAGAAATCAAAGGTCAAGGCAACAACGACCATTTAACTTACTTCATTCAGACAGCAGAAGACTATCACAACAAAGGCGACAACAAAGCCGCAGGAGTTTACCTGCGTTCAGCATTTGAAGCCATCTTGAAGCAATTCTGCTTCAACAAAGTGACAGTAAAATTTACCATTGACCAAAGTAAACTAAAGGCAGACGAATTCTGGAACGCAACAAAGAAATACATTACTACTCATCCAATTCCAGCTAACTACAACTTGACACAAAACACCAAAGACGAAATTGACATTCTAGTGCCTTTAGTTTTAAATCCATTGAACCATAATGACATCAATAAAAACGAGCATAGCATTGAAATCGGACGGACGATAAACATTTTAAAGACATTAAGAACGGAACTTAATGTGTAGGCTAACGCTTCACAGCCACACATATTGCTAAGCCGCTCAAACCCACGCTACATCCCAAGCTTGGCATAGAGAGTGTCTGTCCAGCCGCACAAAACCAAACCGACCGACAAACCAAAGCGGAAAGCGACAAAGTAGCTATTGTATTTTTTCTAATTGGTAGGTCCGTTGTCTACATTGGCTTCCAATACGCTTTGCAAAGAGGTGGGGAGATTATTGAAGAAGTCTAAGCCCGTAAGAGCTTCTAGCGCATCAACGCTAGTTCGGTAAAAACCCCATGAGTTGCTTTGTACACCTTGAATATTGGGCATATCTACCGCTATGACACGAGTATTCGTATTCACTCGGTGTATATCATTGCTACCTACAGGTAATACAAGTATTACTTTCCAGTTGCGAGATGCTACGGTAATATTCCCACTCGCAATGGTGTTTGTGACACCTCCTAAGCTACCTGTGCCTCCCACACCATATCCGCCAGAGATAATGTATAACTCATTGCCTTGATTCATCAAAGTTCGGCAGTAGTTTTCTAAAGCTAGCCACGTTATTTGGTTTAGATTGGGTGACTGGGGCATAATATTGGTCATTCTGAACGTTTCTCGGTTGTCGTCGCTGCTTCCATCTCTGTCTTCGCTAGGGCATATATGTCCTCTGTCGAAGCCGGTATTGGTATAGTGAGTGGTAGTAGCTCTGAAAAATCCTGCAGGTAAGGTTGCATCTTGAGAAAAACAATCACAACGAGTCGCATTGCCTTTCCATGCAGTACTTAAATGCCAACTTACCCAATTGGCACTACCGCGACTGTTGTTGTAGGATAAGGTGTACTGAGGTTTTATCATTAAGTAGTTGTTTGGAAATGCGGTGTTGGTAGTCGCATTGCTAGGATTTCCCATGGCCATATTATTGTCGCGGGTTGCCGTACTGCTATTATTATCTATTGCTATATCATCAATATTCAAACGACCTCCATTTAGTTTTCTGATTTCGAATCGTATATTTCCATAATAGCTCATGCCAAATACTACAGAGTCTAAATTAGCAGATGATGTAGTAATCGTATTTCCTACCTTAGTCCAGGTGGTTCCATCGTTTGTGCTGGCATAAAGTTCCCAGGTACTACTTGCATCCGAGCCAAATACCGCATGTTTGATAGATACTTTACTGGCTCCATTGCTAAGATTAAATTTCATAGTCACCTTGCCGGCATTCTGAATACGCACACTTTTAGCGCCTACTTTTTTATCGGTTGCTAAAGTGCCAATGAGCGCGTCGGTCAAATTCCAAATACCTGTTCCCAGATTGACGTCTGCAGCAGCATAAGATGTTTTAGTGCCTGTTTCAAATCCCTCAGGCCAATTGGCATATAATGATAGTATTTTATCATTAAATGCGCTTGTGTGTGTGTGGGTAGGTGTAATGTGTTCTATATCTTTTTTACATCCCACTACAAAAAGAACCAATGTAAGGCTTGCGAATAATAGTTTACGAATCATGATTAATTTATTTTTTCGAAACGAAAGTAAAGGGCTTATGTTATCAAAAAGTTACAAGTGTATTACCTTGATTATTTGACTATTTAGTGCATTTGTATCGTATTTCTGATCTAGTATTGGGAGGATTATATATGCACTGGTGTTGGAGATGCTACCCGCAGAGGTATATTTTCCTTGTCCTTTGGGGTGTTGTCACCTTCAAGATAAATAGTTCACGTTGAAGATGACTATTCTTCTGATTTGTATTCTTGTATCTCCGCATACAATACTGAATTTGGCAATTATGAAAAAAAGGATAGAAGCTTATCGCTAGCAACAACATAAAAGGGGAGATCTATGATGATATAGGGAAAAGACGACGAAAGTTAGACTGGATAGTAGCGGAAATCACCCGGAGCAAAGAGCCTTTGTGGCGAGCCGCGTAGGGTATTGGAGCGGATAGCCAGAGGTGGCTGAACTGACTACGAATGCCGGTCTCCAAATGTGTTTTTAAAAATATTATTCATCAAAACTAATCAACTCAAGATTGTCGATAAATAGCTCTCTGTCGCCCAGAGCATTCCAAAACACTATATGCACCGAATCCCAACGGCTGGTGGGGCATAGGGCATCGAGATAGAGGGGCTTGCGTTCAAAGTCGTTTAAGAATCGATAGATTCTTATCATATTCGTTTGTACTGACTGGGACTGCTGTGTGAATTGAACGATAAACT
The DNA here is from genome assembly GCA_036846185.1 of Chitinophagaceae bacterium. Classification (GTDB taxonomy): domain Bacteria; phylum Bacteroidota; class Bacteroidia; order Chitinophagales; family Chitinophagaceae; genus OLB11. The sequence continues at coordinate 14,313 of DAIUCL010000026.1, read as the reverse complement.
GTGCTTGTTTCCATACATCCCATTCTTTGTGCTCGGCATAAAAGTCTGCTTGTACACGTATCCATTTTTTGAATGCATCATTTCGGGCGATAGAATACCGGGACGTATGCTGCAAATCTCGATGGAGTCGTATTTTTCGAGATCCTTTCTCTAGGGTGGCATTGGCGCTGGAGTCGTGACTAAAGTCGTTGGCATAAAGGAGTACTGCCTGCTTGGGTATGCCTTCATAGTGATGGGTATTATCCAACAGTTTTTTGTCATCATCATTTCCCTGCCAACGTCCTATGACTTTCCAATAGTATGCTTTGTTGATGCCTGATACTTGGATATGGCCGGTATGTGCATGATAGAACCACCAAAGATGCAAATAGGTAAAGAATACCAATAAGGAGCCTATACTTATCTTCAGCCAATGCGATCGCTGCATGGTATCCAATAGCCTGCAAAAAGGAAAGGCTAATAATGGATAATACTGTATCATAGCTCTACCGGCAGTACCTCCATAATCCCATACATCCCACGCCATCACTACATAGGCACTGATGAGTATCGTAGCGACAAGCGCTATTGCTTGCTTGCCATATCGTGCGAAGAGGGGTAATCCGCATAGGGGGAGAAGCATCATAGGAGTGTATCGTAGCCATCCACATTCGTAGCTAAAGAGATAGTTCTTGACATGTGGAGAGAACCAACTAAAGCCATGATCCTGATAGCTGTACACTAGCCATTCCTGAGTAGTATATTTCCAATAGATTAGCTGAATAGAAAATACAAGAGCAGTAAGGATTCCTGTCCATAGTATGTAGTGATAGTGTTGGTAGATAAACGACCAGCGATGTTTTATGTCGGTCAGGGACTTCATATCCCATAGGAGGGGAATGAGAACGGCGACTATTTCGGTGGGTCGGATGAGGATAGCTAAGCCCAAACAGAGACCAAGCCACGTGGCATAAGCCAGGCTTGGCTTGTGGTGAAAACGAAGGGTGAAATAGATAATGAGGGTGTAAATCGCAAACAAGACATTGTGGGTCATTGCTTGATCTATAGCAGCATAGTTGATATAATTAGTGCCTAATACATAGATGAGTAATAAGAGAGCTACACTAGTATCTCGGAAGAAGGGTAATAGAATTTTTCGCAACATCCATAAACCCAAAAGCGAAAAGAAGAGCATACCCAAGCCTATCGCTTTTTGATATGGATAAGAAAAACCATCGGCCGGATAAGTGCCGGAGAGCTTCGCATAGCAGTGCGCCATAGTAAAAAATGGCAGCATCATGAGTGCTTGCCCACTTGCATATTTCATCACATAGTTGCCGGATGCCGGATGCAAAAACACCTGCTGCTTGTTGGGTGTAGGATAGTAGGTGACAAGTATAGAGTCCAGAAAACGACATTGCTTGATATCCTTGTAAATAAAAATAGCCGGGAGATACATATAATAGCCGGACACATCCCAACTCAAGGTGGCCTCTGTTCTTTGTTTTTCCCACTTGGGAGAAATAAAAATCGCAGAAACCATGATAAATACATAACAAAACAATAAAGAATACAGTGAGTATTTATTCTTCATGAGTACTAGTAGGTATTAAGGCGAAAAAATAGTACCCATGATGCATGATTGGTATCATGGTGGTATGTGGATTCACTACAATAAAGTAGAGTAGAGTAGAGTAGAGTAGAGTAGAGTAGAGTAGCATTTTGAACTTGAAGCTTGTAAAGCTAGCAATTGGAGCGAATAGTAGCAAATGAAACAAGAGCAGGCTTTTTAATACTATCCTAGCTCAATCCAAAATCGGAGAATATATAACCCACTCAAAAATGGCTGCAGCGTAGAATAATACGGCAACAACAGCCGCCATAGCCCCATAGGTGATTGGGTTATGACGGCTGAGTGGAGAATGAATCTCTATTATTTGCCTAATGCGACAGCCAGCACTTCCTGCATCTCTTGCACATAGTGGAAGCGAAGACCTTTGATAAACGATGCCGGAATGTCCAATACATCTTTTTCGTTTTGGACACACAGTAGAATATCCTTCATACCGGCACGCTTAGCGGCCAATATTTTTTCTTTGATACCACCTACCGGCAATACTTGTCCTCGGAGTGTGATTTCGCCTGTCATGGCCAGATAAGGCTTGAGTTTGCGACCGGTGAGTGCACTCGCCAGTGAACTGAGCATCGTCACACCTGCGCTAGGGCCATCTTTGGGCACGGCACCTTCGGGTACATGGATGTGGATATTACTATTTTCCAGTTTTTCGGTAGCTATGCCCAGTTCTTCGGCATGTGCTTGTATATAGGAGAGAGCTGTAGAAGCACTTTCCTTCATCACATTACCCAGGTTACCGGTGAGTGTAAGAGCGCCTTTGCCTTTGCTCAAGCTGGTTTCGATAAAGAGGATTTCGCCACCTACATAGGTCCATGCGAGGCCAACAGCGACCCCCGGAGGGTTCGTTTTTTTGTAGAGCTCATTGGTATATTTGGGTTTGCCCAGTATTTCTTCAATTTGTTCTTCAGTGATTTCAAAACTAGTAAGGCTTTCGTCCAGTGCGGCACGCATAGCGGTATTGCGCATCACCGAGGCTAATTGCCTATCGAGCTCACGCACGCCGCTTTCGCGGGTATACTCTTGTATCAGTTTGAGCAGCACGGCATTGTTGAGCTTGATACTGTATTTTTTAAGACCATGAGCTTCTTTTTCTTTAGGGATCAGATGCTTCTTGGCGATTTCTACTTTTTCTTCTACGGCATAGCCACTCAGATCGATGATTTCTAAGCGGTCGCGCAGGGCAGGCTGTATGTCTTGCAAGCTATTGGCAGTGGCGATGAAGAGTACTTTCGACAAGTCGTATTCCAGTTCCAGGTAGTTATCGTAGAAGGTGTGGTTCTGTTCAGGATCGAGTATTTCGAGTAGTGCGGAGCTTGGGTCGCCACGGAAGTCGCGACCTATTTTATCTATTTCGTCCAGTATAAATACCGGATTCGACGATTTAACTTTTCGCAGCGATTGGATGACTCTACCGGGCATAGCCCCGATATAGGTTTTGCGATGCCCGCGGAGTTCGCTTTCGTCGTGTAGCCCCCCGAGGCTAAATCGTACATACTTGCGACCGATGGCATGAGCGATCGATTTGCCCAGCGAGGTCTTGCCGATACCGGGAGGGCCTATGAAGCAGAGTATGGGCGATTTCATATCGCCTTTGAGTTTGAGTACGGCCAGGTATTCCAGTATACGATCTTTGATTTTGTCCATACCATAATGGTCATTGTCCAGTACCTTACGTGCTTTGTTGATGTCGTACACATCTTGTGTATACTCATTCCAGGGCAGGTCGAGAAGCAGGTCAAGATGGTTGAATGCAATAGAATAATCGGGCGTAGAGGGGTGCATTCGTTCCAGCCGTTCTATGCCTTTTTGAAACATTTCTTGAGCGGCAGCACTCCACTTTTTTTCTTCGGCACGCTTTTTCATATCCCGTATCTCACGGTCATTGCTATCGCCGCCGAGTTCTTCTTTGATGGCTTTCAATTGCTGATTCAAGAAGTATTCACGTTGCTGCTTATCCAGTTCGCCTTTGGTTCTATTGGTGATTTTGTTTTTGAGATCTACATGTTGTAGTTCTACATGGAGCAGTCGTAGGAGGTATTCCGTTCTTTCTTTGAAGTCGTTTATTTGCAACAGGTTTTGCTTCTCTTCCGTTTCGCAATTGAGATTCGAAGCGATGAAGTGATTCAGAAACGACACATTTTCGATATTCTTGAGAATCACACTCGCTTCGGGGGGGACATTGCCGGACTTCCGCATGATTTGCTCTGCCATATCGCGTACCGAAGATACCATAGCCGAAAATTCATCGTCCATTACCGGCATCACATCTTCCAGGTAGCTCACTTTGGCTTTGAAGAAGGGTTCGTGTTGTACCCACTCATCCAGCTTGAAGCGGATACGCCCGCGGATAAATACCGTCAGGCTATTATCCGGCATACGGATTTGTTTGATGATTTGGGCTACAGTGCCTATACCTGTCAGATCTTCGTATTGAGGATTTTCGTTTTTGGCATCCAGTTGGGAGAGTACGCCTATATGTTTACCATTGGCATCGGCTTCTTGTATGGCCTTGATCGATTTATCGCGCGACACCGTGATAGGTATCACTACATTTGGGAACAATACCATGTTGCGCAGCGGAAGGATAATCAATTCGGCGGGCAGATTTTTTTTATCTTCCTCCGATATTTCATCTTCCGTAAGCGGAACTATTGGCATGAGTTCCATATCTTCACTCTGTTCTGCGTAAATTTGTCTGTTAAAATCCATATTTTTAGTACACTTTGTCAGTTATTTGATAGCGTTAAGGCGTAATTTACCAAAACTACTCTATTAATCAATAGCTGTGCCAATTCGATGTGGTATTATTTTGTGAAAATCAATAGGCCGCAAAAAGTACTTAGTGCACACAGGATGAGTAGTATGGTGATGTTGGTTTTGTAAATGTGATCCGCAGTTTGTCTGCCAGGCTTAGTAAATGCTATTTTGGGGCTCTCGTCACACTTCCCTTATCATCCTCCATCCGTCCCTTGCGGGGTACGCTATCGCTCCCGTGCTCCGCCAAGGCTACGCACCGCCTCGTGCCTCGGCGCCCTCCAGGCACGGCAGCCATTCAGCTATCAATCTATCATCAGCAGTCTCCACATATCGTGTATGTTTTATAGGGCATACTCTAGGTATTACCTCATAGGCTATTAGCATCATACTTACTCTCAGCGATGATTATCAGCCATATTCAATAGCAAGCATATTCAAAAAATATTTTTATTAAATTGTTTGTTAATTCAAAAAATAGTATGCATCTTAGAAATACAGAAAATGTACTACTTTGAATAATCTACTAACAAGCCACTTCTCGCTTCGAGTTTCGCAGTACGCAATTTTAATTTTCATTTTGCAATGTAGCGCCATGAATTTAGTTGGCCAACGTTTTCCTTACGCAGCAGGCATGTATAAAAATGCTAATCAGCAAGACGAAGAGCCTGAACTAAAGCTGCAAGAGACAAGCACTCGAAGAGATTTGATAAGTATTTATCCCAATCCTTTTATCGATGAAGTGAATATAGCATACCAATTAGCTACCGGAGAGGATGCCAGCTTGGTACTGTATGATGTGTTAGGAAAAGAAATTTACAGAGAGGTATTGCCTGCGAATCAATATTTCCAACGAATCAATTTGAAATCGATCGCATCCGGGTTCTATGTGTACCGAATCAGCACTGCATCGGGCGAATTGTATATTGGTAAACTACAAAAACAATAGAGATGAAATACATCATACAACTAGCATGTATGTTAGCCATGCTACAAAGCGAAGCGCAAACCAATTTTGGCAAACGATGGATAGTAGGTATTAGAGGATACAATGTATTGTTGTAGGAAATCCCTACCAGCGTACGAACAAAAATTGAACAATAAAATGAAACATCAACAACATACAAACACACAACAAAAAGCATAAGAATATGAGATATTTATTTATACTAACAACACTTTTCTTTATGCAAATTAAATCCAATGCGCAAAATAAAATAAGATATGGAATAGGAGTTGACCAATTTCAAACTAAACTTAACAATGTAGACAGAAAAACCTTTAGTGGTTATGGGCACTCAAACCCTGGGTTTAAACAAAATAATCTTTTAGGTTTTGGCATCAATGGAATAATAAAAATACCTATTTATAAAAGTATGGGTTTACAAACTGGATTAGGGTTAACAAGATATGCAACGCAGTTTCATTTTCAATATTACCATTCATTTTCGCAACAATGGATGGATAAAAGATTCAGCATTGGAATAAATTATGCGAACGTGCCATTAAATATTTACTATGATATCAAGCTAACCAATAAATCTTCAATTATAGTATTTGGTGGAATGAATATAAAACTATTGTTATGGATAAATGATAATTTTAACGACATCATCTTTGAAAAAATTAATTTGCCTAACATCAGGCAACGATATGAATCTGTAGTTTACAATTACAATTCAGGAGTTTCCTATAAATATAGATTTAATAGACATAATGCTTTAGAAATCGGGATAAATTTCGGAAGAGATGTAAATCCAATGGTTAACAATAAACCAAAACACCCTGAAAATTTTGGATTTTACGCAAACCTACATGAAGCAACTTATTCGCAATACGGACTTTTCTTAAACTATTTTTTTAATCACTAAATTTTATTAAACATGAAATACTCAACTATTTTTCGGCTTCTAATTTTAGCCATCTTTTTCGCTTCAACTGCATTGAAGGTAACAGCTCAAGAGTATATTCTTAAACCCTTCGGGAACTGTTCTGCAACTTTCAGATAACATCCCCGAATATCTACTGCCCACCTTCAATATTGATGAAATGTTACGAGAAGATAGCATTAACATTGAAAACAATGTTTCACCTTTTCGTTTTGCTAAAAAAATTGATGTACAAATCACCCTTGCCAATGTTGAACAATGGGAAACTATCAATGACTTGGAAATTTGGAGGTACAAAATCACTTCCACTAATGCTCACTCAATGATAGCTATTTTTGAAAATATAAATTTACCTGATTCCGCAAGTTGTTTATTTACAACAACGATAGGAATCAAATATTAGGACCTTATACCTCATCTTACAATCGTGATAGAATAATTGCAACAGAATTAGTTGAAGGAAGTTCTATTACTATTGAACTTGTTGTAAATGCTTATAACCAGCAAGATTTTCCATTTTTCACAATAACATCCGTATCTCATGACTATTGGAATTTAATTGATGTATTAACTGGAAATGAAAAAGGCAAACTAGCTAAAAAGATAGAAAAGTGCCACAATGATATAAATTGTTCAATAGGTGACAACTGGCAAACACATAAACGGGCTGTCGCATTGATAGTAGTTGATGGTAGTGCATTGTGTACTGGTGCGAATATCAACAATACAAACTTTGATGGAACACCCAATTTCTTGACTGCAAATCATTGTTATAATGGAAACAATACAACTATTAACAATTCGGTATTCTATTATAATTATGAAAAAGAAGGCTGTGGAGGTAATAAAGAACGCCCATATTACACCATTTCGGGTGCAACCTTATTAAGTAGGAATGCCTTTTCTGATTTTACATTATTGAGAACTAATGGTGGTTGTGTTCCTTCTTCGTATTACCCCTATTTTGCAGGTTGGGATAGAACTGGAAATAATTTAACAAATGCAACTGTCATTCATCATCCTGCTGGAAATGTAAAGAAAATTTCAGTTGATAACTGAAATGTGTTGCCAAATGTAGACACTATAAATTTCGGTAATTTTCAATTAGTACCCAAAAGTGCTTGGCATGTTACTCTTGACAATGGCACAACTGAAGGCGGTTCATCTGGGGCACCTCTCTTTAATCAAAATGGAAGAATTCATTTGAGTAGAAAGGGTAGCTAAAGGCACTGATATAAATTTACATAAACTCGTGTACGCCAGCCGGCAGCCGGATAGAAGCGGATACCCCACAGACGCAAAGGCTAGTGAGGCTGGTGGTGCAGGAGCGGAGGCACGGAGCTACCTGCGCTGCCAAGCCTCACAGCCTGCGCGGCGAGGAGTAGTAGCGGATAGCCGTGCATGCCCCTGATGATGTATTCCAAAATAGGGTGCTACAGCGATTTATTGTGGATTCGTGCCGGGAAGCTGAGAGGCTTCTACCCCTATGATTCCTTTGACATTGTGTATTCTGTATTCGGTGAAATACTGATTGGATTCGAGGCCATCGCCATAGATAATGCGGGTAGGGGTGGTGATTTTGACAAATTTGTCGGTATAAAATAGTTGAAGTTTTTCGTCCCAGATGAGTTGTTCGGTTTGCAGCATTTCGCCTTTGATATTGGTCACTACGACGCTATCGCGGACGAGTACATTACCTTTTTCTTCGAATAGCTTACCATATTTGGCGCTGAGAGTGCTTTGTGGATGGAGTTCGTCGTCGAAAAATGTGACGGTAAGTCCTTGATTCATTTCGACATAGGTAGGCGCAATATGTTGCATGTGCCTGAAGGATGGGGTGTAGAGCGATGCTTTGGTGTTACCTTCTTTGCTGTAGAGTATGGTGATGTCTTTGGCGTTTTCTTCGTTGAGCATGGACTGCTGAATGGTAGCTTTGATACTTTTCATATCGTTGCTACACGATGAGAGGAGAAGAGATAGGAGCAGTATCAGAGAGGGTTTAGTCATATCGACGCTTTATAAACCACTTGTCGTTGAAGGTGAGTCCTATGGCAAATCGGGTATAGTTTTCGCGAATGAGTCCATTATCGGTAGTACCTCTTCGTCCGAAGTCGAGAGCTGCATTGATTTGTCCTATGCTAAGATTCGTGCGGCGTATGGGGTAGCCTAGGCCAAGAGTGAAGCCCATGCGTGGCAGGCTTATCGTGTTGAATCGGAAGGCATCATGTCCGGAGTATATACCTGCGCGGTAGGTCATTTTTTTCCAATAGTTGTTGACCGAGTTGACATCCGGCGTGATAGCGCCACCGGCACGGATGAGGTAGGCGTTGCCAAAGGAATCGGGTTGGTCGTAATTGCGATAGGTACTCCAGTCGGAGCTGACGAAGTCGAGACCTACTTGCCAGTGGTCGCCTACTTTGTATAGGATGCCTGCGGCTAATTGTTGGGGTATTTTGATTTTGCCACGGAAGTTAGATACGCTGTCGATGGTGACGGAGTAGTCGGGTGAGGTGACGTTGCCCAGGAAGGACTGCCAGTAAGTTTCGCGTTTGCCATTGATGGTTTGGGAGGCGGTGTAGGTTGCTCCTATTTTGAGGTAGGTTTCGCCTTTGATTTTGTAATTGACGAGGGTACCTGCTTGCCAAAAGAGTCCGCCCATGGTGGTGCGTCCGGTGATATTGTTGGAGAGCATGCGCAAGGAGTCGGTGAAGTCGCTTTCGCTGGTATTGACGAGGTTGCCAAAGGTGTAGCCCATATTGAGCCCTATGGATACGATGCCGATGCTGCGAGCGGCGCCTACGTATATTTTTTGGAGGCCGCCACCGCCATAGAAGTTGTTGCTAGCAGTAGCAAATCCCAGGTCTTTGGTTTCGAGCATCGAGTATTTGGCTCTGGTGAAGGGTAGGAGTCCGAAGCTAAATCCCATTTTTTTGGAGACGGCAAGACCAATGTTGACATAGGATAGGGTGCTACCACCGGTACGATATACGCCATTATTGTTTTTGAGATTCATAATACTTCCGTCGAGAGCAACTTGGTAGGAAGTCATTTTGAGTCCGGTGTAAGTAGCGGGGTTGGTAGGGTTGGCAATGAGTGGATTATCGTCGGCGATGGAGGTGCCTCCCATTCCTCTGTTGGCGACATTTTCTTGCGGTCGGATGTTGCCTAGTCCGAATCGGGAGTAGGGAGAGTTGTCTTGCGCCTGAAGGGAGATACCCGTAAGAGAAAGAAAGAGAGTAAATAGGAGTGAATTACATGTTGTTGTGTTCCAATATTGCATACAGGCCTTTGAAAAGGAAATTAGTGTCGGCAAATATCTCGTTTTTCAAACGGCTTTCAAAAAATGGAGCATCTCCACCCGTTAAAACTGCGTTAATTTTGCCATATTGGTCTTGAAATCGTGCTATCATGCCGTCAATTTCGGCAGCCATACCATTGAGTACACCGCTTCGGATGGAGGTATCGGTATCGTAACCAAGTATGGAGAAGTGACCTTCCTTTTCGACGAGAGGTAGTTTGGCGGTGAATTCGTGTAGGGCTTTGAGACGCATTTGGATACCCGGAGAGATGGCTCCTCCTCTGAAGGCATTATTTTTGGCGAGGAAGTTGTAGGTGATACAGGTGCCAATAGAGATGACGAGGCTGTCTTGTGCAGGGAAACGCTGAGTGAGTCCTGCTACGAGTGCCAGTCTGTCGTGCCCGAGGGTATCCGGAGAGCCGTAGGCATTGAGAAAAGGCAGGCGAGTATTGCTATTGAGTATGAGTAATTTTGAATACTTGTTGAGTACAGTTTCTATTTCTTTGTTGTGATTGACAACGGAGGATAAAATAGATTTTTCGGGTTTGTGGATGGTGATAATTCTATGAAGAGTCTCGAGGGCTTCATTTTCGGCAAAGGTGAATTTGTCAGCCATTCTGTTACCAAAGAATAAGGCAGCTTTGAGGGTAGAATTACCAAAGTCGAGACAAAGAGATACGGGTAGCATTACAACTCTATTGTTTTGGGGTTAGAGGATAGAGTTAGTTGACAGAGGAGGGATGTGCTTGCATGTGTAGATATCAAGTACAATTGTCTGTATAGGGGGGCGACAGAGCAAAAAAGTTTTGCAATAGGATGAATTAATGTTGGTTTGTTTTGGTTTCTGTTATTCAATTCAATCATTTTTCAGGGCCCGTCCCGAAAATCAAACTCATCAAGACAGAATGGTGCAAAATAATCAGGATTTTTAAATTACAAAAGAAGTTTGGGGTTAAATCATTGAATTATACTACAAATCAGATTGAATTATTGTCGCCTTCAACAGAAAGTTTGCGGAAGTGTCCGTTCAGTTTTATTCTATCTTTTACGGTTTGCAGGTTGAGAATAGTAGGAATCAGGTGTTTTAGATGGCGCTCGAGGTACTCTTGTCGTTGATCTTCGCGAGTGAGTTGAAGTAGTTCATACTCTTGTTCGAGGCTAAGTCCGGCATGATGGGCTATGTCATAGACTTCTAATTCTTCGTCGGATTTGTTGTAGGTTTTGGAAATATCAAGGAGGGTATGGAGGTATCGAAGTTCTTTGAGCAATTGGGTCATTTTTTTTGAGATACCTTTTCGGTTATTTTCAGGATAGGTGACTATGGCACCACTGTAAAGTTTATCAGGGAGTGAATGAATAGGTTCAAGAATACGGAATACATCACAGCCAATGGTACGGATATCCATATTGCCATTGTCGTGAACTTTTTCAATGTGTAGGATTTCTATGGTGGTACCAAAGTCAGAGGTATTACCTTTCAACACGGTGGGTATACCGAAGCGTTTTTTTAGTTCTATACATTCTGTGATGAGCTGTCTGTAGCGAGGTTCGAAAATATGAAGATTCAGCGCTTCACCGGGAAATACTACTATCTGTAGTGGAAATATAGGGATGAAATTGGTCATGTTTATTTGAGCGATTTAGATGCTGTATTGAGCTGGATATAGAAGCTTGGAAGCTTGTCGATAGTAGTGCAATCAGGAGTTGCGAAAGTGCTTAGAAGCTATTCTTAATTACCAGCTAGTAGAGGTATTGGGTTTTACGGTAAACACTCTGCTTAGGTTGAATCCAATTTGAAATTCGCCTTTGGCGGCATTTTGAAACGTTTCAGTCATAAATGCTTTTTCGTTCATGCCTCTAGCATTGGTGATATGCAATTGGAATACATGGCCACCTGTTTCGACATCTATACCCAGCGATAGGGGGTGATGTTGAATAGCGTTTTTGCCATACAATATGGGGTAGGTGTCTATGATAAAGGCCGTTCTTTTACCGGTTTTGATACGGGTGCCGATACCGATAGCGATCATATCATTTTTGTCGGTAGATCGTTCTACAAGATTACGGTGAACGAATGTTGGCGATAGTTGTAAGGTGAAGTTTTCACCCATTTTGCGACCGAGAATAGCTTGGTGAAAATAAGATAGTCTATTGCTAAAATAATTAATTCGGGGATCGATGGGTGGCAGTGTATGCATGGTGATGCCACTCGTCCAAAGAATAGAAAGAGGGAAAGGTTTTGCGCCTTTTCGTTGATGAGCCATTCGGTATTTTACATAGCCATCAAATTCTTTTCGAAAAGTGCTTCTGCCAACACCCAATGTAAGGTTTTTGTGAACTCCATAATCGAATCCTATACGCATGGAAGCCTGATCGAGTCCAAACATTTCGCTGATACCCGATTTGAGTAGACCAAATCGATGAAGGATACGAAAATCTAAAACTCCCTCTCCCAGCATTTCCATAGACTGGCCATTGATAACCCTAGTTGATTTAAATGCATTGCGAATATATTCCGTTTTGGGGGATATATCTTCTTGAAGTAATTGGTCAATGTCGATGTCTTGCTGAGCTGAAAGCTGAAGAGCTGAAAGCAGTATCAGTATTGAAAGCGAATAATGTTTGATCATTTAATTGTCTGTTTATTTTGCTTCATCAAGGTTTGCAGTGAGGTTGATCTTAACTTCTTTGGCTACTTTGTCTTTAACGGCAGCCGGTATATTGATTTTGTAATCGGCTAATAGAACAGAGAAAGACGTTTTGATTGAAGCTTTGCCATTTGAGATGGTTACTTTTCCCGCTTCTTTCACATCTTTGGTTATACCGTGAATAGATAGTTGACCATCTACTTGAGCGTCATAGTTGCCGTCTTTGTTAAAGTTGATATCTTGCAGGTTGGTAATTTTACCTTTGAAACTAGCTTTTGGGAATTTGTCACTTTCCATGTAGTTTTCATTGAAGTGTTCTTGCATAAGTTGTTTTTCAAAAACAAAACTTTTTATTTGAGTAACAACATCTATACTCCCCGATTTAGCATCCAGTACACAAGCTGTAGATTTATTGACAGCAGTAATAGTTTCTATGGGAGCTTGGGACACAAAATTAATCTGTCCGGTTCGGGTAATAAATTTTTGTGCTATAGCGCTATTTGTAACAACAGTAAGAAGTGCAAGAGAGATGAGATATTTCATTCTATTAGGAATTTAAGGTTTTGTACAATACGTTAATTCAAGTTGATTACCAAGTCCAAGATCCGTATCAATGGTGAATGCGCTAACACGACCTTTGATAGAGATCAAATCATTGGCTTTATTTTTTGCAAAGTCATCAATGTAACGGGAATCTATTTGGCATATTATAGACGAAGAGGATTCTGAGTGGTTTAATTCTATCACAGTACTATTGTGGTCATGCTCAATCGATTTGACTTGTGCATCTTGGATTAGAATAATTTTATCTACCAACGCCTTAGAGGCAATGGAATCAATGTCAATCATTTTTGCTAGTTTGGTCATTGATATGGTAATATCTGGAGACTTAGATGAAAGGTCATCTACCTCCTTATTAACAATACTGTATACTATTGATGCGATAACGATGGCAGAAAGTATGAACAGTCCAAGTAGTTTTATTTTTTTCATGTTCAATTATTAACAGCACCTTTGTCTATCCATGCTTTGAGTTGGGATAGTTTACATTCATTAATTTTGGGCGCATTTTTAGGCATGGGGCTAAAGCTGGTTTCATGGTTCATTGAGCCCCACAGGCGACCATTATCTACATACTGCTTCACGTTGTTGTAGCCTACTAAATCAATGCCGGCCGATGCACTACTGCCTGAGTGGCAATTAGTACAATACTGGTTCATCATAGGGCTTATCGTATTGCTGTATGTAACATTGTTGGTATCACATGCATTGGGGCCAAGGAGATTTTCTACTTTGTCGTAATAGCATGATTGGAGTGTGGTAATCGACACTATTAGTAGAAGTATGTTTTTGAGTTTAGTTATTGGGGTATCCATCATTTATCCATTTTTTAATCATATTGATATTACAACTAGAAAGTTTTGGTGCACCTTTAGGCATAGGGCTAACACCAGAAGCCCATTCAATGGAGCCAAGTAGTTTTCCATTTAGGATAATGTCTGATATGCTGTTATATTGGTCAGTAACAATTCCGGCAGAAGGTGATGTAGAATTGTGACAACCATTGCAATAAAGTTGCATCAAAGGGGCGATATTAGAAGAGTATGATATAGTAGCCGATGTGTCACAGTCTATACAGGCATTGTTGAGTGCACCCTGATTGATCCACAATTTTATTTTCTCAATTTTTTGAACATCCATAGGTGAATGTGGGGGAGGTGGCATTATTTTTTTTGGATCACTTTCAATGAGTACTTCATACAATTCACTTTTAGATGCATTTCCGGGCTTTATTCCTGCGGTTTTCATAATTTGGGAATAATCAGTTAGGATAACACCTTCCTTTTTGCTAATAGCATCGTGACAACCACTCATGGCACAATTAGAAATAAGAGTGGGTAATATTTGGTTTTTAAAATAAGCTGTATCGGGAGAGCAAATGGGGCTAGTGCTTAAATTCTCTGTCTTAGGACTAATGGGTGGATGAACACATGAAATGAGCAAAATGATAGAAAAAAGGAGTATGATGTTTTGTGTCATAATGATAAGCGATAACAAATATAAAGTTTTTAGCCATGAGCCCCTATAAATTCTTGTTAAGGCATATAT
>DAIUCL010000025.1:0-20771 GCA_036846185.1 Chitinophagaceae bacterium | reverse complement strand
CTACTAACATTACTCGCAGGTACTTCCAAACTTCGTACTAATCAAAGTGCTATGGAGCAAGAGCCGCCTATCATAGAAAAAATATTCATTCAAAAACTGCAAACACTCGGCTCTGAAGGTGAGAACCTTATCGTTTATTTTCATTACAACCCTCACATTGAAATGCCTGATGAACTGGAGCTTTTCGCTGATACTACACATACGTTGTATTTGAACGATAAAGGAATTTATCCTGATTCTGTGGCTGGAGACTATGTATACTCCTTTTTGGTAAAAACAGATATTGACTCTCTGCTATCTGATATACTTACCAGAGAATTACTCTTTTTTAGTGATGGAGGAACAATAGATTATTTAGGAAGAGATGGTCAATTTGTCACCGCGAATGAGGGCTTGCGATTTGATTTGGAAGCTTTCAATATTTTTAAACCCGTTCAAGTATATCAGCCTATTCTCAATACCGCTATTTGTGGTACAGCAATTAAAAAACATCACTCGTTATTTATAACAGACTTATCTGTAGTAGAGGATCCTGCCAGAACGTTCAATATCATTACACAACAAGGTAATCCACAAGGGGCTTGGACTTTTGGTACTTTACTCAAAAATATAGCCAATCAAGCATACACAGGAATCAGTGCCAAACAATTCATAAAAACTTGGCTAAAGACTTGGACGCATGAGCAGTTTTCGGGAAATCATTTGGTCTTAGAAAGAATGCCCAAAATAATGATGCACGTAATCGCTCCCTGTATGCAAAAAGCCAATAGTGTGAATAATAATGTCAATTTACCTCCTATTCCGATAGATAATGATGTAAACATGACTGATTTAGCACCTTGGCTAGCCTTAGACCCTTTAAATCCCAATGACACAAGCGCTCAATGGGAAGACTGGTGGGATGCTATCGATGAACAAAGTCTGTTGACCTATGCTCCTTTCAAACTCACTGCTATTGTCAACAGAATCGATTTGCGTGCAAGTACAGTGTACACAAAAAAAATAAAAAACGCCGGTGAAACAAGATTCATTTTTACGTTAATAAATCCTAATCCGGATCCTACTCATTTTGACCAAAGTTTATATCCCAATGGAGGTATTCCGCCTATACACGACCTTACACTAGGAGCTATCCCTGAAGGAGTGATCGACTGGATAGGAATGAATATAATACTAGAATATACTAACCCTATAAATAATGTATGTGATTTGAAGCTTTTTGCAAGACAATGGTATGATTTATCTTCCTTTTCATTAGGAGTAAATGGAATTCCCAATACAGATTTTAATGAAAATTTGCAGGCAATCACCGATCAGGTCTGTTTAGCCAATGCCGGTGGGTCTAAAAATTTAAATAGAAGTGCACTGAATCAAATTAGAACTAATGAGAAACTATTCAGACCTATATTGGGTAATCCATCTAGTGTATTTCTTGGGTGGCAGCCACCCAACTGGCAGTTTCGGCAATTTGAACTCGGAGAAGGCGATCCTTTCTTACACAATACTCCTCTTTCCAATACGCCACATTCAGGTGCTATACAAGATATGATTGATTGGGTATATAGCTCGAATACAAATGTTCAGCGGGTACTTCATGGAAATCATAATTTGCCGGGCAATTTACTAGCTTTTCAAGGAGAAGTTACCAAAGAGATGACTCATTTTTTATCTTATGATTGGACACAATTACCATCATCAGTATATAATCCTAATAATTTCAATCCAAATAATGATAATCCTGCTGCATCATCCAAAACTATTCGACATCAACTTTCGTTAAACACATGCCAGGGTTGTCATGCCGGTGAAACAAAAACGAATTTTACGATGGTGCTACCCAGAGGGTATGGCGAAGAAGCCAACTATTGGAATGCAATACCTACCTATGAAACTAAAGTGATTAATACCACACTCAAAGCTACATTAGATGATAGGTTCAATCAAGTAGACCAAAATCCGGGTACCACCTTTGAACGAAGCACACAGACGCATGAGCTAAACCACTACATGGTTGAAAAAACACAAAACGAATGGAATCAAATCGTATCCCCATTTCTTACCGGAAGGCGCTACTCCAGTGCTACCGCTAATCATTGGCAAGATGATGAGTTGGATGATATGACGATAGAAGGTGTTGTAGGGTTCAATAGTTTGCTCTCAGATGAGAGGTTGACAGGCTTATACTACGTCAACGACCCAAGCAATGAATCACAAAGCATTACGATTTACCCTCAAGGCTTAGGAGGCAACTATCCACAACTACATTATCAGCGATGGGGTTTTAATGATTTGGATAGACGACAAAAGGACTTGTGCGACTTGATAAGGTTGCCTTGTGGTGTCGCCGATGGTGGAGTAGTGCCCATCTTTAGTATTATGCGAAGAGCCTTGTTTTTACCTTTACCTCTAAAAGGACATTGATATGAGATACATTTTAAATTTATTATTAATTTTTATTGTGAATTCTTCTAGCGCTCAACTTCAAATAGGATTTGATACAACTATTTTATGTGGGGCTGATAAGATGATTTATCAAGCAAGGGGAATTAAGATTGATAAAGACAATAATAAATATTTAATTGGTTCATATAAATATTCAAAAACTATTGACAACGACACCGTATATACCCACTCTGCGGTAAATCATGAGCTAAGTGTGGGTATCTACTTAGTTAAGTTTAATGCATCCAATGAATATTTGTGGATGAAAAAAATAGGAGAGTCTGACACTGTCAATGCTTATTATCATGATATAGATCATTTAGGAAATGTATATATAGCGATAACCTACAGATCTAAATTGTATATTGAAAATGATACAATTAACTCAATAGGCTTGAGCGATTTTATATTAGCCAAATACGACTCACAAGGAAATAAGATATTTGACAAACGTGTCCAGTCAGAATGTTTCGAATTTATACGTTGTTTAAGTATTTCAGAAGATGCGATATATATATCAGGTGAATTTGGTACAGATGTAGATAATACTGTAAACAATTGTCCAACTTTTTTTGATTCTATCTATGTAAATAATACCAATAAAGTATACATCGCAAAACTAGATTTACAAGGGAATTATATATGGATAAAAACACATAATGTTGGAAACATTGCAAAAATGACATACAAAGATGGGGGACTGTATGCAATCGGATTTTGCATAAACCCATTTGGTACTATAGGCAATATGAATTTTTCATTTTCTACGAGTTATAATCAATATGCTTATATTGCTAAAATTGATACATCTGGCCTTGCAAAATGGGTTAATAAATTTGGTGCAAATAATCCTAATCTTCAACCAATCATGTTGTGGGGCTTAGATATTCATAAAAACAGAGTATTTATAGGGGGGCATAGTTTTTCAAACTATTTTAAAAATCTTGTATTTGAGGGCGGTCCAACATTGATAAGTTATAATTCTGGTTGGGATTATTTTATCGCCAGTTATGATACATCGGGTCAGTTTAAGTGGAATACTATATCCAAAAGTATAGGTACTGAGTATATCAGTCAACTGGTATGTGATAGTGATGCCAATGTATATGCGGCCGGCAAATTCAATTATTCCTTGTACTTTCCGGGCGATACACTCTATGGTTATGGAGGGGATGATTTGTTTGTGTGTAGCTATGATAGTGTAGGCTCATTTCGCTGGGCTGTACAAGGGGGTGGTGGTGGAGTAGATGTAGCCAATGGCATCGCACTAGATAGTGATGGTGTACCTTATATCGTAGGAGGCACTAACAGTAGTATGGGTATGTATATGGGCAATGATATACTCTATCCACCGACATCACAAAGCACTCTATTTTATGCACGGATAGGCGAAATAGCTTCATGGCCTAGTAGCACGACTACGCATATAGCTAAAGCTGAACCCACTATCTATCCTAATCCCGGTCGTAATTATTTTAGGGTAAAGCTACCAGTACAGCATCATCCGCAGCAGCTTCGTATCTTCGACACGCATGGAAGGGAGTTGTACAATGCAGAGATAACTTCTCATAGCGCAGGACATACCGTACACACTGCCGCATGGCCTTCGGGTATGTATATCTTACGGATAGGAGCCTGGGTGGGAAAATGGATACAGGAATAAAGAAAATAGAACTATTCTAATGCTTAAAAAAAATGTGTTTATAGAAACTGATGAGAATATTTAGGAAAGTTCTTTGTGGAGAGCAGACTCAAAAAATCAACTGCAAAATCCTGGCTTAAAGGAATATCAATTGTATGAGCAGAATAAACTACATTTGGAATCCTTAGAAAATGATTAGTGTTTTTGAAAAGTTGATAGAAAAATAAAATTAGTAAGTGCTAGGGGCAGTTAAGCTGAAAAATGCACAGGATTGTACTAGTGATTTTCTACACCGAAAGTACGCATATATAATTGTTTGAGGGCGCGTTTAACGTCAAACTCTCCTTTTTGAGGTTCTTTCATTGTCATTTCCCAACGGTTCTTTTCAGGAAATAATTTGTAATGAAACATATAGCTACTGTCAGGCGAAGTGGTATTAAAATTATTTCTACCAAATTTGGGAATAAACACCTCAAGGGTATCTTCTTTTTGTTGACAAAAATAAAAGCCTTGGCTAAACCATAGCAGCATCTTAGCATCCGGTGAGGGATGGCGAAGCAACAAGCTATCTTGAATGCGAAAAGGAGTCCATTGTTGAACGGCTTGATGCTGAAATAAGGAGTACTCAGCAGTAAGCAAAGTGCTGTCGGTAGTTATATTGGCATACCATAAAAAGTTGCTCAGTATTACCGGATTACTCATATAGCTTCTATAGCCGATTTGTTGCGTTTCTAATGATTGCTTAAAATGAACATCGGCATAAGATTTGGCGGCAAAACTACTAGCCAGATATAAACACGAATACAACAGGCTGGCTTGTGTAAAACGGGTTCTTCTAACGCTGTTATTAGGAGCAATAAGCGCAATAGTCATTAAGATGAGTATAGGTATCGTGAGAAACAAATCAGCGATGGCCATATTATTGAGCGATACCAACCTACTGGAAAAGGGTAAGAAAAGTCGAGTACCATAGTTGGTGAACATATCAACGACAGAGTGAGCCCACAGGCAGGTAATCCAGAGGAGAAACCATTGTGAATAACTAATTTTTCGCTTAAATGCCCAATAGCAAATCCAGGCAAGAGGAAACGCAGTCAACAACTCTACAAAAAAAGAGTGCGTGTAGCTTCGGTGATATAGAATATACTTGCGAGGGTCGTTTAGGCCTGAGACAAATAGGTCAAAGTCAGGGAAGGTCTTGGCAAGTGCGCCTATCCAAGCCGCTTTGCGACCTATTTTTTTGCCGAGGAGCGAATCGCCAATAGCGGCTCCCATCACTATATGGGTGAGCGAATCCAAAGATGATTAGTTGGTGGCTGCTTTTCGGCAGTCTTCTATGATTTGGTCTATTTTTTCGGGGGTTAAAAATTCACGATAGGTTTTGCCTAGTTGCATCATAGGCGCATAGCCGCAAGCGCCAAGGCATTCGGCTGTTTTGAGGGTGAAGAGTCCGTCGGAGGTAGTTTGTCCATTTTCAATGCCTAGTTTTTCTTTTACATAGTCTATGATTTGATCACTACCATTGAGCATACAAGGACCGGTTTGACAGATTTCTAACACATATTTGCCCACTGGTTTGAGATTGAACATAGTGTAGAATGTAGCTACTTCGTATACCTCAATGGGTAATATCTGCAAGAGTCCGGCTACTTCATCCATTTGTTCGATGGTAAGAGAGTTGTTGCCGGTTTCTTGTATTAGGTGAAGAACAGGTATAAGCGCACTTTTCTGCTTCCCTTCGGGGTATTTTTTAGTGATTTCCTGAATTTTTTGTTTGATATCGTTGCTAAAAGACATTGAAAAAAAAGTTTTTATGATTGATTAAGCATCCAATTCGCCGGCTATAAGATTAAGACTACTCATGACGACGACAGCGTCACTGAGCATAGATCCTTTGATAAGTTCGGGATAGGCTTGATAATAGATGAAGCACGGACGTCTGAAGTGAAGTCGATAGGGAGAACGCCCACCATCACTGATGAGGTAAAAGCCCAATTCGCCATTGCCTCCCTCTACAGAGTGGTACACTTCGCCAACCGGCAAGGCCGTTTCGCCCATTACGATTTTGAAGTGGTAGATTAGTGCTTCCATTTTGGTGTAAACATCTTCTTTGGCAGGTAGGTAGAAGTCTGGTAAGTCGGCGTGAAAGACACTAGGATCCAGGTCTTTTATTTTATCCAATGCTTGACGGATGATACTGAGGCTTTCCCAGATTTCGGCATTACGAACGAGATATCGATCATAAGCATCACCGGTACTGCCAATAGGAACGGAAAAATCAAAGTCTTGATAGCTACTGTATGGGTGAGCCACCCTAATATCATAATCGATACCGGCGGCACGCAAGTTGGGGCCAGTGAACCCGTAGTTGAGTGCTCTCTCTCCACTGATAGGACCTGCACCCATTGTGCGTTCCATAAAGATACGATTGCGCGTGAGAAGTGTTTCGAATTCTTCCATTGCTTTGGGGAATTCTTCGAGGAACTTATCTATTTTTTGAAAAGCAATATCCGAGAAGTTGCGCTCCAATCCACCGATACGTCCTATATTAGTGGTAAGGCGAGAGCCGCATATTTCTTCAAAGATTTCATAGATTTTCTCTCTGTATTCGAATACATATACAAATCCGGTCAGGGCGCCTGTATCTACCCCAATCACAGAATTGCACACCAAGTGATCCGCAATGCGAGCCAATTCCATGATAATAATACGAAGATATTCGACACGTTTTGGAAGGGTAGCGCCGATCAGCTTTTCGACGGTCATGTGCCAGCCCATATTATTGATGGGTGAGGAGCAATAGTTGAGACGGTCGGTAAGCGTAGTGATTTGGTAGTATGGCTTACGTTCGGCTATTTTTTCGAAGGCTCGATGGATATAGCCTATGGTTGGTACGGCATCTACAATGCGCTCACCATCCATTTCTAATATATTCTGAAACACACCATGTGTGGCAGGGTGAGTAGGCCCAAGATTTAGGGTAGTTGTCTGCTTTCCAATGGAGCCTTCCGGTAATGCTATGTTTTGTTTTTGGGTCATTTGCTAGAGTAGTTGTGAGTGATTAACGGCCGAACATATCATCGTCTTTGTCAATACGTGTTTGGTCTTCTACAGGGTATTCTTTGCGAAGAGGGTGATAATCCATTTCATCTACATTCATAATGCGGATAAGATTAGGATGCCCTACAAAATTTACGCCAAAAAAGTCGTAAGCTTCGCGCTCCAGCCAGTCTGCTGTTGAGAATAGCTGTGTAGCGGTATAAACATCCGGCTTGGAAATAGGTACAAAAACTTTCATACGAAGACGCGTACCGCTTCGGATATTTTGTAGCAGGTATACCACGCAAAGTTCTTCGTTGACTCTGTCCGGAAAATGAACGGCGGTAAGATCATTTAAGAAAGTGAAACCCATAGATTCATCTTCTTTGAGAAAAGTGAGAACCTTCAAGGCTATTTCACTAGGGGCATCGAAAGTCAGTATATCGTAATGTTCGATGAATTGGCTCAACTGATCACCAAATTTAGCCACCAGCTTTGTTTGTATTTGTTCGTTGTTCGACATGGATTATCTTATTGTATACCGTATTCGTTGAGTAAATGTTTGTATTGGTCACTGTGTCGTCGGCGAAGATCTTCATGCTTTACGAGGTCTTGTACACGCATAAATCCGTCGAGGATCGCTTCGGGGCGAGGAGGGCAGCCGGGTACATACACATCGACGGGTATCACTTGGTCGATTCCTTGGAGTACAGAGTAGCTGTCAAATATGCCACCTGAGCTAGCGCAAGCTCCTACGGCCAGTACCCATCTTGGCTCAGCCATTTGAAGGTATACTTGGCGAAGTACCGGGGCCATTTTTTTAGCGATCGTACCCATCACCATCAACAAATCGCATTGTCGAGGAGAGAAACCTAAACGTTCGGAGCCAAATCGTGCTAAATCATAGTGTGCTGCCATCGTAGCCATAAATTCAATACCACAGCACGAGGTGGCAAAAGGAAGAGGCCAAATTGAATTGCTACGGGCCAGGCCTACGGCTTCGCTGAGTTTCATCGCAAAAAAGCCTTCCCCTCCATATCCTTGTGGAGTTTCTACTATTTTTACTTTGGTATTATGTGTTACGGGTCTCATGTTACTATTAGTTTCGTATCAAAGGTACGTGTATCGGGTCTAATTTCTTTTAATATTGGATTTGGCTTGTCTATGTTGTTTAGATTATGATGATAGTTAGTCTTCCCACTGTAAGGCCCCTTTCTTAATTATATAGGTAAATCCTACGATGAAAAAGGCAACAAACATAGATACCGCAAAGAATCCATCCCAGCCCAACTCTCTAAAATTCATAGCATAGGGATAGAAAAAGATAACCTCCACATCAAATAACACAAATAAAATCGCTACCAAAAAGTACTTGACAGCTACCGGTTGGCGAGCATTGCCTCTCTCTTCAATACCACATTCAAAATTCGCCAGTTTGTCGCTGGTTTTGCGCTTAGGGCCTAGCAGATGGGTCCCCGCCATCATGAGAGCCACAAATCCTATAGCCACAAATAGCTGTATGAGGATAGGGGCATAATCGATGGGGTGTGCTGTCATTTGAAGTAGTGTAAACATAGACTGTTTTATATTGTGTGCACAAAAATAACTTCAAATGATACAATGTTCAAAAGAATATAGTTTTTTTTAATTCTTTCGAAGCTCTTTTTGAGCAAAGGAGTTAGGAGATCTACTTTTTTGGCTTCAAGATTTTTTATTCCGAAGTTCTGATTATATTTGCACTCCTTTTGAAAGGAAAAAGGGGAATTAGCTCAGTTGGCTAGAGCGCTACGCTGGCAGCGTAGAGGTCACCGGTTCGAGCCCGGTATTCTCCACCGCTTTAATACTCCCTTCGGGGAGTATTTTTTTATAGGCACTGCCATCATTTTGGAATAGGTATTTTTATAGCCCAATAGCCATTACATTTGCTGCATATTATTACTACACTATGGCAAAAAGAGGACGAGGACGCTCCCGTCATGATGAATCGGAAGATTTACCCAAAGCCAAGCTTAATTGGC
Source organism: Chitinophagaceae bacterium (assembly GCA_036846185.1). GTDB lineage: Bacteria > Bacteroidota > Bacteroidia > Chitinophagales > Chitinophagaceae > OLB11. The sequence goes on along the minus strand of DAIUCL010000025.1, from coordinate 11,630 downwards.
AAAATATTCGCCGCTCCTACAGATTATTAGGATATTTGGGCAATCATAAATGGCAGTTTGTAGTAGGCCTGTTTTTTCTGATAGGTACTGCAGGGGTAGGTCTCCTATTCCCTCTCAAGAGTGGTACTATGTTTGGTTACTTTGGCGACCACTCGCAGTCCAAAGAGGAGATGGTTCGTGGGCTGCAAGATATAGGGCTGGTGCTCATGGTCATATTATTGATACAAGGAGTGTTTTCCTTTGGGCGAGTATACATGTTTACGCAAGTCACCGAGAATATACTCAGCGGGCTTCGGCGAGATGCATTCCAAAAAGTTATTCAAAAACCAATGCTCTTCTTTTCGCAGCAGCAGGTAGCAGAGCTTAGTAGCCGATTGGCAACAGATATTAATGTCATATCCGAAGCCTTCACGCTCAATATCGCCGAGCTGATACGACAGAGTATTGTGGGGATTGGTGGCTTGGCTCTGATGATTTATTATACCAATTGGGAAATTGCCAAATGGTTTTTGATCATCATTCCGCCTGTCATCGTGTTTGCACTCCTGTTTGCCAAAAAAATACGAGCCTATTCCAAAAATTTTCAAGATAAAATAGCCGATGCCAATGTGATAGTAGGAGATGCTCTCACCGGCATCAGCAATGTGAAGAGCTTCACCAATGAACAATACGAAATGAGCCGTTATCAAGATAAAGTACTCGAAATACGTCTCTTCGGTATCCGATATGGTATCTTGAGAGGAAGCTTTTTTTCCTTTGTGATTACCTGTGTGTTTGGGGCCGTTTTTTTTATACTATGGAAAATGCTCCTCCTCAAAACAGAAAATGTCATCACTGCCGAAGAGTTTGGCCGATTCATGATGCTGGCATTGTTTGTAGCCGGTTCTTTGGGAGGCTTACCGGAGCAAATCGCATCGATACAGCGGGCATTGGGTGCCACCGATAGGGTATTCGAATTGATCGATGCCGATGTCGAGCCATTATATGAAGGTTTGCAGCCCACCGGATTTTGTACGTCCAATTCCGGTGTGCAGTTCAAGCAGGTGTCCTTTGCTTATCCTACCAGACCCGATATTACAGTACTCAAAGAGTTAAGTTTCTCTATCGAAAGCGGGCAGACCCTGGCGCTTGTTGGAGCTAGCGGCTCCGGCAAATCTACCATTGCATCGCTGATTCTCCGCTACTTCAACATCGATCAAGGGGAGATTATCATTGGCGGCGAAAACCAGGCTGAGGTGTCCTTGCACACCCTCCGCGAACAAATTGCCTTAGTACCACAAGAAGTACTCTTGTTTGCCGGTACGATCGAAGAGAATATCGCTTATGGTAAGCCCGGTGCCAGCCACCAGCAAATTGTAGAAGCTGCACGCAAAGCCAATGCCTTTGATTTTATCACTTCTTTTCCTGAAGCGTTTCAGACCAGAGTAGGAGAGCGTGGTGTGCAGCTCTCGGGAGGTCAGCGCCAGCGCATAGCCATAGCCCGAGCCGTGCTTAAAGACCCTAAGATATTGGTACTCGATGAGGCAACCAGTAGCCTCGATAGCGAAAGCGAACAGCTGGTACAGCAAGCACTCGACGAGCTCATGAAAGGTCGTACCAGTATCGTGATCGCACATCGTCTATCCACCATTCGCAATGCCGACAAAATCGTTGTGCTCGACAAAGGCCATATCGTAGAATCCGGCACCCATGAGCAACTCATGGAGCTTAAAGAGGGCGTGTACCAAAAATTACATCAAATACAAAAGGCCTAATAAATCATAGTGCACATGCCCAATAGAGCTACAATAGATAGCTTGGGGCTGTCAGCAGAGTGAGTTCATCTGCTATCATCCGTCCCCTACAGGGTGCGCTATCGCTCCCGTGCTTCGGCCTGAGGGCCTTTGCACCGCCTCGTGCCTCGGCGCCTTTCGGGCACGGCAGCCTCTCGTCGGAGAATGTCTGTGGAGCAGTCTATACGAAATGCTTTGTGCTTCCTATTGAACATTCCGGTACTTCATTTCATTATTGTAGAATACGTTAACAGGCGAGCCGAATGATTATAGTATGATAGATACAACACAACCCTTATTTGCTGAATGCTACTTGGAGCTTCGCCCCCGCTATATAGAATCACCGACGATGAACTCTAGCCCCGATTGTAATGGATATAGGCCGGAGAGCAACGAAGGCCTATAGCAATGGAAAGCGGGACGGGTGCAGAGTAGCGAACCCAACGATGCGCTCCTGATAAATAATACATACATTGGGCAATATAGCTATGGACCCAGTGGCTTAAGCTATGAAAAGTGAAGGAAGAGGGGATATATTTCCTATTTTAATAATCCTTGATTACTTTTGCGCCCTCAAAATCATAAACTGTATAAAACTATGAATTATTTATTTTACTTGATTCCCGTATTCGGTATCGTAGCCTTGCTCTACACCTTTGTGCAGAGTGCGTGGGTTACCAAGCAGCCTGCTGGCAATGATCGTATGAAAGAAATCAGCGGTCATATAGCCGAAGGTGCTATGGCCTTTTTGAAAGCAGAATACAAAATTCTGACCTATTTTGTGATTATCGCTGCCATACTATTAGGTATCATGGGGGCGAGCAATCATAATTCTCACTGGAGTATTGCGGTTGCCTTTATCATCGGTGCGGTATTCAGTGCCTTGGCAGGGTATATCGGTATGCGTATCGCCACAAAGTCGAATGTTCGTACGGCTGAAGCGGCCAAAACAAGTTTATCCAAAGCCCTCAAAGTTTCCTTCACAGGAGGTTCGGTGATGGGTATGGGAGTAGCCGGATTGGCAGTACTTGGACTAGGATCTTTGTTTATCATTCTCAAAAATATGTTTGCTCCGGATGCGGCAGTAGATAGTGTAGAGATGGAGCGTGCGATCGAAATCCTCACCGGATTTTCTTTGGGTGCTGAATCTATTGCATTGTTTGCCCGTGTAGGAGGTGGTATCTATACCAAGGCCGCCGACGTAGGCGCTGATCTTGTAGGTAAGGTAGAAGCCGGTATTCCTGAAGATGATCCACGTAATCCTGCTACCATAGCGGACAATGTGGGTGATAATGTAGGGGATGTAGCTGGTATGGGGGCTGACTTATTTGGTAGCTATGTAGCTACGGTATTGGCTACTATGGTACTCGGTCGTGAGACTGCGAGCGATGATGCCTTTGGTGGTATGGCACCTATCTTATTGCCTATGTTGATTGCAGGTTTTGGTATCTTATTTTCAATGATAGGTACTTTGTTTGTTCGTATCAGCGAATCGGCCGGGTTGAGTACTGCCAAAGTACAAAATGCCTTGAATATGGGTAACTGGGGCTCTATAGTGCTTACGGCTATTGCTTCTTACTTCTTGGTGATGTATGTATTGCCTGAGAAAATGGTATTGCGTGGATTTGAGTTTACTGCTATGGGGGTATTTGGTGCTATTTTGGTCGGCTTGGTAGTTGGTACGCTGATGAGTATCATCACAGAATATTATACCGCTATGGGCAAACGCCCCGTGATGAGTATCGTTCGTCAGTCCAGCACAGGGCATGCTACCAATATCATCGGTGGCTTATCAGTTGGTATGGAATCTACCTTATTGCCCATCTTAGTATTGGCAGGAGGTATCTATGGTTCTTATTTATGTGCCGGATTATATGGGGTGGCAATAGCTGCTGCCGGTATGATGGCTACTACAGCCATGCAATTGGCTATTGATGCCTTTGGTCCTATCGCTGATAATGCAGGAGGTATCGCCGAAATGAGCGAGCTCCCAAGCGAAGTGCGCGAAAAAACAGATATTCTCGATGCAGTAGGTAATACGACTGCTGCTACCGGAAAAGGATTTGCGATAGCATCTGCAGCTTTGACAGCGTTGGCATTGTTTGCTGCCTTTGTAGGAATAGCAAAAATCGACGGTATCGACATTTACCGTGCCGATGTATTGGCCGGTTTATTTGTAGGTGCCATGATTCCGTTCATCTTCTCCTCACTAGCGATCACAGCAGTAGGCCAAGCGGCTATGGCTATGGTAGAGGAAGTACGCCGACAGTTTCGTGAAATTCCGGGAATCCTAGAAGGTAAAGGCAAACCTGAATATGAAAAGTGTGTGGCGATATCGACAGAGGCATCCATCAAAAAAATGATGTTGCCCGGTGCTATCGCTATCGTATCTCCATTGATAATCGGTTTTGTATTCGGCCCGGAGGTACTTGGTGGATTCCTGGCAGGTGCAACCGTGAGTGGTGTATTGATGGGAATGTTTCAAAATAATGCTGGTGGTGCATGGGATAATGCGAAAAAATCGTTTGAGAAAGGGGTAGAAATCAATGGTGAAATCTATTACAAAAAATCAGAACCACACAAAGCATCAGTAACAGGCGACACCGTAGGTGATCCATTCAAAGATACCTCCGGACCTTCGATGAATATCCTTATCAAATTGATGAGTATCGTATCCTTAGTCATAGCACCATCCTTGGCCAAACTGCATGCAGATGATATACAGAAAAATAGAATGATGAAATTAGAAGCCAGTATGCAAGCTTGCAAAACGGCCGGATGTAGCGACGATGATTGTGAAAGAATAATGGGAACATCGTGTAGCAGCGACTCCAAAGAGAGTGGCAAAAAAGCATGTTGTTCTTCTGATAAGGAACACCACGATGATGGAACCGTAGCTCCACCTGATACAGCCATTGCTCCTATCGCACCGGTAGAGGGCGATGAAGGACATGAACATCATTAGTCTGTAGCTGTGCAATATTAATCCCGTCTGAGTAAGGCGGGATTTTTTGTTTGTTAGGGCTTTTTTATATGCCTACAAGATACTGACAAGGTTGTGTAAAGCCCTTTTGTAGTGAGGCGGTATAGTTCCAACCACAGAGTGCTCAGTTATTGTTCTGTAATAGTATGATGAATTCTTTCTGTTTCTCCTCAGGAATATTTAGGTAAAATGTCGAAATGAATATACTTTTACGTCGAAAAATATCCCTAATGGCACTCAACAAAAATCAAATAGCACAACGTATAGCAAAAGAACTTAGAGATGGATTTTATGTTAATCTAGGTATAGGTATTCCTACCTTGGTGGCCAATTATATACCCGAAGGTATGGAGGTGGTTTTGCAAAGTGAAAATGGGCTCCTTGGTATGGGACCTTTCCCATGGGAGGGTGAAGAAGATGCAGACTTGATTAATGCCGGTAAGCAAACCATCACGACAGTTGCAGGTTCTTCTTTTTTTGACAGTGCCGTCAGCTTTGGTATGATACGTGCAGGTAGAGTAGACCTGACAGTGTTGGGAGCTATGGAAGTGTCCGAAAATGGAGATATTGCTAACTGGAAAGTGCCCGGTAAAATGGTCAAAGGGATGGGTGGTGCTATGGATCTGGTGGCTAGTGCCAAAAACATCATAGTGGCGATGCAGCATACCGATAAGGTGGGCAACTCAAAATTGTTGCCTGCATGTAGCTTGCCTATTACAGGGCTGGGGTGTGTGAAGAAAGTGGTGTCGGATCTGGGCGTATTCGACGTGACCGCAAATGGTTTTGTATGTATCGAATACGCACCGGGTGTATCAATCGATGAAATTATACAAAAAACAGCAGGTAGATTGACTATATCAGAACAGGTAAAAGAAATGCAATTTTAGACCTAAGGGGCAAAATTGTGTAAATTAAAAAAAATAGCATTACTTTTGTAGCACTTAAAACCTTTAATGTATCCAAGAAACAACGCGAACAGACGTCCTTTTAAAAAGCAACGCGAACACAGACTTAATGCCGAAATAGATGTACCGGAAGTACGACTGGTCGGCGAAAACTTAGAACCCGGTGTATATACTACAGAGAAAGCCTTGGCACTATGTGCTCAGTTGGAAGTAGATTTGGTAGAGATCTCTCCACAAGGAAATCCTCCTGTATGTAGGGCAGTAGACTACAACAAATTTCTTTATGAGAAAAAACGTAAAGAAAAAGAGTTGAAAGCCAAATCGAGTAAAAATGAAGTAAAAGAAATTCGTTTTACGCCGAACACAGATGACCATGACTTTGATTTTAAATCCAAGCATGCAGAAAAATTTTTGCAGGAAGGGCATAAAGTAAAAGCTTATGTACAATTCAAAGGTCGTGCGATCATGTTTAAAGACAGAGGGGAACTAATCCTTCTGAAATTTGCAGAACGCTTGGCGGAGATAGGCGCTTTGGAAGGAATGCCTAAGCTGGAGGGTAAGCGTATGCACGCTATTTTTGCTCCCAAAGTAAAGAAAAAAGTATAAATCCGCGTTTTATCCTAATAATTCATTATATTTACAGTCTTATTTATTTTTCATGAACATTTATGTAGCAAACATCCCCTTCAAAATGAGGGATGAAGAACTCCGAGAACTCTTCACAGAGTATGGAGAAGTGATTTCTTCCAAGATTATTATGGACAAGTTTACACAGCGCAGCCGTGGATTTGGATTTGTCGAAATGTCTGATGACTCCGGTCAGCAGGCTATCGACGGTTTGAATGGCCGTGAAGTGATGGGCTTGGCTCTTCGTGTAAACGAAGCTCGTCCTCGCACCGAAGGTGAAGGAGGCGGTGGTTATAATAACTCCAGGAACAAAGGCGGTTATAAAAGAAGAGAGTACTAATTTACTTATTTTTGACTATAACAGTATTGACACAGCTTTGGCTGTGTTTTTTTTTGCCAATTATTTCTAAATGTCTTTGTGTGAGTAAACATCTTGCTGTCTTGAGTGTCAAAATGCTATTAAAAACACATGATATGAAAAAAGTAATTCTGACTCTGTTGGTACTCAGTGTAAGTACTCTGTTGGGTGAAGTTGTTACTGCACAAGGTCGTACGCCTCGAGAGCAGGCTGAGCGTAGAGACCGCTATGATGATCCGGATGATCGATACCGCGATCGCCGTGACCACTCTCGTATGCGTCATCATCATAGGCATACGCTCAATAGGCACCGACCTTCTTGTGCGCCACCACCAGCTTACCGTCATGGATATGTAAGAAGAGGGCGTGTGCAAGCACATTGCAGAGTGTGTCATGCTCATGCCCGCTATCATCGCCAAGCGATGCGGCACGCTCGCCATGCTTCTTGGTGTAGACGATAGCGAAAAACTAGTACTATCATTGAACCCGTATTCTCTCTAATGCATAATTTGGGTTGAATAGCTACTTTCTAATGACCACATCATACCATCGTACGAAGCGATGAAGTATAGAGCGACGATGAAAACTAGCCGTGATCGAAGCGGTATCCTCCTCTGCCTTGCAAGGCAGAGGAGATATAAGCGAAGAGCACGATGTGGCTATATGGGGTTTGTGTCGATGGGCTCCAAATAGTTGATTTGTACTTGCGTCGCTCGTACTTTGAGCTATCAGGGGTATTTGATTGGATAATTTTGGGGCTGTTTTTCAACGAAGGTAGCGGCATGGCCAGGCTAAAAGCGGGAAATTGATACTTCTTAAATTATTGAATATCAATTGTTTGCATATAAATATTTCGATAGGTTCGCTTTTTTTTGTGTTTAGTAGCATTATTCCAAATTAATTGTATCTTCGCACGTTCAAAAAATATACTTAAAACTCACGAAAAAATGCAATTAAAAGGATTAGTCAAGATATTTACCATAGCCTTGATTTTGATTTCGCTGTTCCAGTTATCATTCACATTTTTTGTCAATAACTTTGAGAAGAAGCAAGCAGCCATCGTAGAAAGAGAAATAAAAGCAGAAAATCCCGACCTAAGTGGCGAGGCTCTCGAACTAGCCAAAACGGATAGACTTCGTTTTGTATTAGATTCGATGTCGAATCATACGGTGATGAATTTTGGCTTTGCAAAATTCAATTATCAAGAAGCAAAAGAACAACAATTGAATCTGGGGCTTGACCTACAAGGTGGGATGAACGTAGTGCTCGAAGTGAGCCTCGTAGATCTTGTACGTAGCATGAGTAATAACCCTAAGGATCCTGCACTGAATGCAGCTTTGAACGATGCGAAAAATATGCAGGTGAGTAGTCAGGAGAATTTTGTAATCCTGTTTCAAAAAGCGTTTGAAGCGAAGAATCCTAATGTGCGTTTGGCAAACTTGTTTGTAAAACCAGGCGACAAAACACTCAATTTCGGCTCTACCAATGCGCAAGTAATCAATTTGATCTTGAAAGAATCAGAGTCAGCAATCGATCGTACGTATCGTGTGTTGCAAACTCGTATCGATAAGTTTGGGGTGGCTCAGCCTAATATTAATCTCGACAAAAATAGAGGAATCATTAGTGTAGAGCTTGCCGGTGTAAGCAATCCTGAGCGTGTACGTAAATATTTACAGTCTACGGCCAAGCTCGAATTCTGGGAAACTTACTCACAACATGAAATCGCCCAGTCGATCATGAAAGCGGATGAAGAACTGAAAGCTTATCTGACTGCTACCAAAAAAGGATTCCTTCCTACTTCGGATACTGCCATTGCCGGTGCTGCCTCTACTACAGCAACCAAAGATAGCAGCAGCGAACTGGGTAGTTTGCTCGGTAGCGAAACAAGCTCTGGCGATACCAGTCTGGCTAACTTGACCGATGAACAAAAAATCGCTAAAGCGCGTGAAGAAAACCCATTGAGAAGTTTCTTGCTTGGTGGCTTTGAAGTACGTCAAAATCCCAAAACCGGTGAGGTCATCAACACACCTCAATTGTCTTATGTATTCTACAGAGACACGGCTCAGCTCAATAAATACTTGAATCTGGATGTCGTAAAAAACCAATTCCCAAAAAATTTGAAATTTTATTATGGAATAGCCGACAAAGAACTTCGTGAAAAAGAAAAAGTATGTATCTTATATGCAATCAAAACCCGTCCGGGTAGCGATGGTCCTCGCTTAGGTGGTGAACACGTAACGGATGCTAAGCAAGATTTTGACCGTGTAAGTGGTCAGCCCGATATCCAAATGAGTATGGATCCGGTAGGTGCTCGCATTTGGGAGAAAATGACCGGCGAAAATGTGGGTCGTCCCATCGCTATCGTATTGGACGAAATCGTATACTCAGCACCCGCTCCCAGTGAAAAAATTGCCGGCGGTAACTCCAATATCTCCGGTAGCTTTACCGTAGAAGAAGCACAAGATTTAGCCAATATCCTCAAAACCGGTAAACTACCTGCCCCTGCCAATATCGTACAAGAGCAAGTAGTAGGACCTACCTTGGGTAAAGAAGCGGTTAGTGGCGGTATGCTTTCGTTCATCATTTCTTTTGCTATCATATTTTTGTTGATGATATTGTACTACAACACCGCAGGGTGGGTTGCCAATATCGCTTTGATACTCAATTTGTTGTTCACTATAGGTATATTAGCCTCGCTACATGCTACGCTCACAGCAGCAGGTATAGCTGGTTTAGTATTAACTATCGGTATGGCAGTTGATACCAACGTATTGATATTTGAACGTATCAAAGAGGAACTAAAATCAGGCAAATCTCATGCAGATGCAGTAAATGATGGTTATCGTCGATCGCTCAATCCGGTTTTGGATAGTCACTTGACGGGTATCATTACTGCTGTTATTCTGTTTATCTTTGGTCTAGGTCCTGTATTAGGTTTTGCTACTACCCAGTTGATTGGGTTAATCCTTTCACTCTTCTGCGGTATACTTGTGTCTCGTTTGATTACAGATATACGTATGAAAAACGGTAAGCATTTCAATTACTTTACCGGTATTTCCGAAAAAGTATTCCAAAACTTTTCATTTAAATTTATAGAATGGAGAAAGAAAGCATACATCATCTCAGGTGTAGTAATGCTTCTAGGTATAGCTGCTATTTTCAATGGCTTTGATTATGGCGTCGAATTCTCAGGAGGTCGTAGCTATACCGTACGACTCGATAAATCGGTAAAAACATCCGACATACGTAATGCCCTCAAAGCTACGTTTGAAGAATACCCTGTAGTAAAAACCATAGGTGCTGCCAATCAAATCAATATTACCACGTCATACAAAATCAAAGAACAAACACAAGCTGTAGAAGAAGAAGTGCTTGGTAAACTGTATGATGGACTCAAATCATCCAACAATTTGGATGCATCGGTATCCTTGTCTGATTTCAAAATCAACAACCTAATGAGTTCGCAAACCGTATTGCCTACCATCTCCGACGACTTGAAAAAAGGGGCTATGTGGGCTACTTTCTGGGCATTGCTTGCTATATCAGTATACATTTTTGTACGATTCAGAAAATGGCAATATTCGCTCGGTACTGTGGTCGCATTACTCCACGACGTATTGGTTACCTTGGCTGTTTTCTCCTTCTTGCGTGGTGTAGTCCCATTTGCACTAGAAATAGATCAGCACTTTATTGCGGCTATACTTACGGTGATAGGGTTCTCTATGAATGATACCGTTATTGTATTTGACCGTATTCGCGAATACTTCCGTAAGCGTACCGGCGAATCCAAAATTAATGTCATCAATGCCGCCATCAACGACACCATCAGTCGTACTATCATGACCTCTCTCACTGTGTTTATCACCTTGCTGGTATTATTCCTCTTCGGTGGCGAAGTCACCAGAGGTTTTGCCTTTGCTATGTTGATAGGGGTGTTGGTAGGTACCTACTCTTCTATTTTTGTAGCAGCTCCTATCTTGGTCGATTTAGACAAGAGCGACTCACTTACACAAGAAGAAGACAAAGAAAAACGTATCGAAGAACTAAAAAAGATGGCTTAATATAAGCGTTATCAAATTAGTAGAGGCTATCTGAAAAGGTAGCCTCTTTTTTTGAACCCAGCTTTTGTAGTAGGTATCATAGTGAGAATTCTTAACTGAGTTCCATATGATAGTATAGGACAGGGGCTGTCATCAGTCTAGCAATATTCATCCACCATCCGTCCCTTTCGGGGTACGCTATCGCTCCCGTGCTCCGCCAAGGCTTCGCACCGCCTCGTGCCTCGGCGCCCTCCAGGCACGGCAGCCATTCGTCTATCGATCTCTTATCAGCAGTCTCCCTCGAAGGGTGCTTATGCTATATGGCATACTATACACATTACCTCTCATGGCTATTAGCTTCAAATTGAAGGCTGAACCCTGTAAGGACGCCACGGGCAAGCGCAGAATAGTCAATACCCCTCAGTCACTCACCGGGGCGTTCACATGTAAAGTGTTTCGTTTAAACTGGTATGTGTTGGTGGCGGACGTTACTATCCAAAGATTAAGTTCACTCGCTTTCCTAAACCAAATTCAAATATTCTGTAAAAGGGTTGAAAGTTGAATATCACATTTACCGTTTTCGAGTCGTGATATATAGCTCTTTTTTGTTCCTACTTTTTCGGCCAATTGCTCTAGCGTCATATTGGCTTCTTTTCGAGCCTCTTTCAACATTTCACTTATTACTAAATATTGTGCTTTTTCTTCATAATCGTCTCTTTTCTCAGAACCAATTTTACCGTATTTAGCATCCAATAATTCGTCAAAGTTTTTCGCGCTTCTGATGTTTTGTTTTCCCATTATTTTTTCTTTTTTGAGTTAAAATATTCAACTTGCAATTTTAGCGCCATATCAATTTCCTTTTTAGGCGTTTTTTGAGATTTTTTCTGAAATCCATTGAATAGCACAACCAAGTTTCCTTTATCAATGCAACAGAATATTCTGTAA
>DAIUCL010000024.1:0-20934 GCA_036846185.1 Chitinophagaceae bacterium | reverse complement strand
GCCACAGGAGCGGAGCGACGTGCCGCCTTGCAACGGAAAGCGTGTCTGCCGCCCATAGAAGTAAATAGAAAATGATTGATATAATTATAAATAATACAATTTGTCATTCAAAAATAGTCCGAACTATTTTTTGAAATTTACAATTGGTATAATTTCAACCATCAACTATTTGACAGTATGATCATTGCCGTTCATGCATCTGCTTGGTTCACTTAGGTTGTAAAACGGAGAATCGTCTATATTTTTATATCAGGAATTTAGGAGGGCGATGACAGTGTTGTGTGCTGCTTGTTTGTTTTCTTTTCCACCAAGCATTTCGGCTAATATATCTATTCTTTTTTCGTTGGATAGCTTATTGATGTGAGTTTGTAGTTCGCCGTCGGGCCCTGCCTGTTTGTATATATATAAGTGATGGTGGGCTTTGCCTGCGATCTGTGGGAGGTGAGTGATAGCGATTAGTTGGTGGTGAGTAGCAAGCGATTTCATTAATGTGCCTACTTGAAGGGCAGTTTCGCCGGAGATGCCAGTATCTATTTCGTCAAAAATAAGTGTGGGAAGCGATTTGCCGGAAGCTTGTAATGATTTGATGCATAGCATAAGGCGGCTGAGTTCTCCACCGGATGCAGCTTTCATTAGCGGCAAGAATTTATTGGTTTTGTTGGCGTCGAGTAAGAAATCAATTTTGTCAATCCCTTCATAATGCAAAGGTCGCTCCTGATGGTCTATTCTTAGTCGGGCATTGGGCATACCTACCTTGGGTAATAAATGGTTGATGTGTTGTTCGGCGCTTTGTATACTTTTTTTTCGTTTTTCGGAGAGGGTTTGCGCCATTGCCACTAGTCGTTGGTGAAGTTCGTTGAATTGTTGTTGAAGTGCAGATTCCTGTTCGTCGGCATGTTCGGCATCGGATAGTTTTTTTTCTAAGTCGGAGAGTATGGACAGTAGTTCGGCGGTGGTGTGTACATGATGTTTTTGCAAGAGGCGATTTCCTTCATTGAGTCTTTCGGTCAATTTTTCGATTTTTTCTTGGTCGAGGTTTATCTCATCATTAAGATATTCGAGTTCATTGGCGATTTCTTTGATTTCTATGAAACAGGATTGGAGTCTTGTATGGATGTCTTCGAGTGTAGGTAGTAGGGAGGTATAGGGTGCTATGCGTTGTATGGATTGTTTAATAGATTGGATAGCCGGATTTTCGTCGTGGAGGAGAAGATGTGTGGAAAAGGATAAGGCACTTTTGAGCGCTTCGCTGTTTTGCAGAAGAGCTAATTCTTTTTCGATATGTTCTAGTTCGTCTTCTTGCAGCTGTAGCTGATGTAGCTCATCAAAAAGAAATTGGTGGTAGTCTAATTCCTGTTTGAGTCGAATGTTATTTTGTTTGATTTCGTCTAATTGTTTGCCTAAATGCTTCCAAGAGTTCCAGCTGGATTGATATTCGCTGAGCAATGAATGGGTAGATGCTACATCATCAATGACTTGAAGCTGCTTGGAGGATGATTGAAGTTCTACTGTATCAAATTGACGATGCATGTCGATCAGGTAGTCGCTGAGTTGTTGTAATTGTATAAGTGAGGCAGGGGTGTCATTTACAAAGATTCTGGATTTGCCAAGTGCGCTTATTTCACGACGAATGATTAGTTCTGAATACGTATCGAAGTCGAAGCTCAGTAATAGATTTTGCAAGTTATCGTGTTGATGGATAGCAAACCGTGCTTCGATAATGCACTTCTGGCTTGTGTCGCGTAAGCTCTGAGTGTCTGCTCTTTCGCCCATTATGAGTGATAAAGCGCCTAGTATGATGGATTTACCGGCGCCGGTTTCGCCGGTAAGGATAGTGAGTCCGGATTCAAAATCAACGTTTAGTTCTTGAATAATGGCGTAATTACGGATATAAAGTTGCTTCAGCACGGTGCAAATATACTTCTTGTGGCAAGATTACGTTCAGTCTATTGGGTACTTCTGTATTAATTTCTGCCAAAGAAATGCACAAGTGCTATGTATTTGTCTTTTGATAGTCGACTATGTTTTTTGCGAATAGATTCGATATTATCCGCTTATATTTGCTAGACATGAAGATCTATTTATATATCGATACATCTAGCGAAGTATCTTCGATAGCTCTTTTAGATCAGAGCCGAGTGATAGCACAACGAACGAATCTTATTCAAAAAGAACATGCTTCTGTGATTAGTGTGCATATTGAAGAAATATGCAAAGAGGGCGGTATTGCACTTGCTACAGTGGCAGGTGTAATCGTGATGAATGGTCCGGGATCTTATACCGGTTTGCGAGTAGGGCTTTCGACAGCCAAGGGTATTTGTTATGCATTATCTCTTCCCTTGTATTTAATCAACAAACTTGCTTTTTATGCCTATGTCATTCATCGTCAATTTGCTTCTTTAAACTCATTTTATATTATCGCTCAGGCGAGGGTGGGAGAGTATTATGGAGCACTCTATTCAGGTGATGTGTCTTCATTACAAATGAATATCTATACCCAAGAGCAGCTATTGAATGCGACAGAACATGCACTTTTCTCCTATGAAGTGAAACTATTCAGTCTGCCAAGTGTTCAAACCATCAAGAGCAATAAAGAGGATTTGCTCACTTATTGCCAATTCATTATTACACGTTATGAAGATGCAGATGTGTTATTGGCTGAACCCTTCTATCTAAAAAATGTACATATTAACAAAATAAACAAGTTATAAACATTCTATTTTTTAATAATATTTACTATTTTTACCGAGTAATTGCGTTAAATATTGCTCTTTAAAGTATTTCGCAATTCACATATTTGTTTTAATGATGTATTCTATACATTAAAATTATAACACATGGAACAAAATAACTTATCGTCAAACATTGTATCGCTCAACAGCGATTTACAAAAAGGAGTATCATCCAAACTCAACTATTTGGATGTAAAAAAGGCTGCCGCTATACTTCGTGCTATCAACCACAAACTTCGACAATCCATCGTAAAATTATTGGAAGAAAAAGAAAACCTTACTGTTACTGAAATTTATGTAAAGCTTCGGGTGGAACAGTCAGTTGCCTCACAGCATTTGGCCATCCTTCGCAGAGCAGAATTTGTCAATACTTCCAGAGATGGCAAAAACATTCACTATTCCCTCAATCATCAGCGTCTCGAAGAAATTAATATGTTTGTAAAACAATTACTCAAAGACGAAGACAATAGATAAACTAGCGGCTCCATCCACTAAGCCTTCTCACCTTGATTTGCATGTAGTTCTACCAATTCACCCTCGTGGGTCACGGCAAGTTGTACCGCAACTTCTGGCATTGCATCCGAAGAAAGGGTGGCCTCCGGCATCTGCACCGCAATTATTTCGTTCAGCTTTGGTAAGTCGTCGATGCTATTAATGCCTAAATAATCCATGAAGTTTTTTGACGTATTGTACGTAAGGGGCTTGCCCACTGCATCTTCCAGTCGTCCCGAAATGACGATTAACTCTTTTTCCAGCAATTTCTGAACCGAATAGTCCGAATTTACACCACGGATATGTTCAATTTCTGATTTTGTTACCGGTTGTCGGTAAGCAATGATGGCAAGCGTCTCCATTGCCGCCGTCGACAAGCGTTTGATATATTTTTCACCATTGATTTTACTCAGCGTAGGATAAAATTGTTTTTTACTCAAAAACTGATATCCACCTCCAATTTTGCGTACTTCAAAAGGATAAAAATCAGACGAATATTTTTCAATCACACCTTCCAATACCACCGGTAGATTTTCCAATTCTTCAACCTTTTCTCCGGCACTATCCTCTATCAGCTGCGCAATATCTGCTTCGCTCAATGGCCTATCCGACGCAAAAATAAGTGCTTCACACTGCAACATCAATTCTTCAATATTCATATACCTACAAGTTTAATAAAGTAAATGTAGCTTGCCACATCCATTCAACCACACGAAGTAATTCACAGATGTGAGTAACTAATTTTTACCATTCGATAAGCTACACGATATCAATGGATTCGTATATGAAATGGGCGGCAGACACGCTTTCCACTCCAAGCCCCTGTGACTGTGGCTAGTGCTGCTAAGGTGTGGGAGTAGCTCCGTCCCTCCGCTCTCCCACACCCAGCATCACTACACCCCATACACAGGGGGCTTTCCGCTGCAATCGTTGCCGCAGATGAAGAGTTCTATCATATGAGTATCAATATATTGATGCCTTCATCAAAAAATAATTTTTGCATACAATGTTTAGCGACTATATTGTACCAACTTTTCAATAACAAAACTTGACATTTTATGAAAATACTAGAAATAAAAACAATGAAAGGCCCCAACTATTGGAGCGTACGCAGACACAAACTAATCGTAATGCTTCTCGATTTGGAAGACCTGGAACAAAAACCTACTAATCTCATACCCGGATTTCTGACTCGTATTAAAGCCATGTTTCCTAGCATGGTCTCTCACCGTTGTAGCGAAGGGGTAGAAGGAGGCTTCTTTATGCGTGTCGAAGAAGGTACCTGGATGGGGCACGTCATAGAGCATATAGCCCTCGAGCTGCAAACGCTCGCCGGTATGGATACCGGATTTGGAAGAACTAGAGGCGCAGGCAAAGATGGGCATTACTTCGTAGTATTTTCCTACGTCGAAGAGGAAGTAGGAAGAGAAGTAGCCAAAGCAAGCGTAGAGATAGCCGAACACCTCATCGAAGGTAAAGAATACGATACCGACGCATTGATACAACGACTACGCGAAATTAGAGAACGTGTGCGATTAGGACCCAGCACTGGCTCTATCGTAGAAGAAGCTATCAATAGAGGAATTCCCTGGATACGACTCAATAAAAATTCACTTGTACAACTAGGATATGGAATCAACCAGCGACGCATCCAAGCCACCGTGGCCAGTACCACCAGTAATATCGCTGTAGAGATCGCCTGCGACAAAGAAGATACCAAAAACCTACTCGAAGCAGCTGAAGTACCCGTACCCAGAGGGCGTATTATCTACGACCTCGAAGATTTGAAAGCCGCTGTAGACCGTATCAAATTTCCGATCGTTCTCAAGCCTATCAATGGTAATCATGGTAGAGGGGCTACCACCAATATTCAAGACTGGGATTCGGCCGTACTGGCATTCGATATTGCCAAAAAACATTCAAGAGCAATCATCTGCGAAAAATTTATCACCGGATTCGATTTCAGGGTATTAGTCATCAATTACAAATTTGTAGCTGCTGCCAAGCGAACACCCGCTTGTGTCGTTGGAGATGGCAACTCTAGTATACAGCAGCTTATCGATAAGGTGAATAGTGACCCTCGCAGAGGCTTCGGACACGAAAAAGTTCTCACTCAAATCAAAGTAGATGCCGTCACCGAAAAAATTCTATTGGATAAGGAGTATACTCTAGAAACGATACTACCCAAAGACGAAATTCTGTATCTCAAACCCACCGCTAATCTCAGTACAGGGGGGACATCGACCGATGTGACGGATTATGTGCATCCCAATAATATCTTTCTGGCAGAACGAATAGCCCGTATCATAGGTTTGGATATCTGTGGTATTGATATCATGGCACAAGATCTATCTACACCTCTTGAAGAGAGTGGTGGTGCTATCCTCGAAGTCAATGCTGCTCCCGGATTTAGAATGCATATTGATCCGAGTGAAGGGCTGGCCCGCAATGTGGCAGAGCCGGTCATCGATATGCTATACCCTCCAGGTACTTCTGCCAGGATACCCATCATCGCGATCACCGGCACGAATGGCAAAACCACCACGACACGTCTTACGGCGCACTTGGTGAAAAGTATGGGGCACAAAGTAGGCTACACCACCAGTGATGGGGTATATATTCAAAATCAAATGATGATGAAAGGCGACTGTACCGGACCTATCAGTGCCGAATTTGTGTTGAAAGATCCTACAGTAGATTTTGCGGTATTGGAGTGTGCCCGAGGCGGTATCTTAAGAGCCGGATTGGGTTTTCACCGATGCGATATCGGTATTGTTACCAATATTAGTGCCGACCATTTGGGTTTAGGAGGTATCGATACCGTAGAGCAGCTCGCCCGTGTGAAATCGGTGGTAGTAGAAACGGTATTGCCTACGGGTTATGCTATTCTTAATGCAGATGATGATTTGGTATACAAAATGCGCGATGGGATCACTTGTAAAATCGCACTGTTTTCTACCAACCCTGCCAATAAGCGTATTAAAGAGCATTGCGATAAAAATGGCATAGCGGCTGTGTATGATGAAAATACCGACTGGATATATATCCAAAAAGGTGCTTGGAAAATTCAGATCGAAAGGGCGCATCAGATACCTCTTACGCAAAGTGGTAAAGCACTTTTCAATGTGATGAATATCATGCCTGCTATATTGGCGGGTTATCTGAGGGGCTTTTCTGTAGAAGATATCCGACAAGCTTTACAAACGTTTATCCCTAGTCCGGCACAAACTCCGGGTCGTATGAATTTGTTTCAATTCAAAGATTTTCAGGTATTGGCAGACTATGCACATAATCCGGCCGGATTTGCCGTGTTGAAAGCCTATGTAGATAAAGTAAGTGCTAGTAAAAAAATAGGAATCATTAGTGGTACCGGCGACAGGAGAGATGATGATATCAGAGAGCTGGGGCAGATTGCTGCTCACATGTTTGATGAAATTATCATCAGGCAGGATAAGCACTTGCGGGGGCGTACAGAAGAGAATATCATTTCGTTGCTCAAGGAGGGGATTCAGAGTGTAAAAGCAGATGTGCCGGTGCATGTGATATTGAAAGAGTTGGAGGCTATTGATTTTGCAATAAAAAACGCGCCACGAGATTCTTTCATTGTGATTTGCAGCGATGTAGTAACGGATGCGTTGGCACATATACAGCAACTAAAAAATGAGGAAGATACCGCTTCGTAAATTCGGAGTGGGTATTAAGAAACTTCGAAGTACTGAAATATTATTGGATACTCTGACTTACAGACCGATGGGAATAGCTCTGGGCTGAATGGCTGCTGTGCCTGGAGGGCGCCGACGGAGGAGGCGGTGCTAAGTACCTCCGGTACTTAGCACGGGAGCGGCAGCGTACCCCGTAAGGGACAGAAAGTGGTTGAGTGGAGTATGTGGGATGATAGCCCCAAAAAATAATACTAATGAGGTGTTCTATGGGTATTTTACTCTTCGTTGAGGGCTTTCCATAGGGCGTCTTTGAGGGCGGGTATACCTTGTTGCCTTACGGAGGATATGAAGTGTAATTGGATATGATCTGGAAATTCGGCTCGTATTTCTTCTTGTAACTCTTGGTCGAGCATATCGCTTTTGCTGATGGCAACGAGGATTTTTTTGTCGAGCAGCTCTTCGTTGTAGTTGCTAAGTTCGTGGAGCAGAATTTGGTATTCGTTGTAGTGGTCGGTCGAGTCCGCAGGGATGAGGAATAGAAGTACGGGGTTGCGCTCAATGTGGCGAAGGAAGCGGTGTCCTAGTCCTTTGCCTTCGCTGGCGCCTTCGAGTATGCCGGGTAGGTCGGCCATGCAAAATGATTTGCCATCGCGGTAGTCCACGATACCTAAGTTGGGGGTAATGGTGGTGAAGGCATAGTCGGCTATTTTGGGCTTAGCGGCACTTACTACACTGAGTAAGGTGGATTTGCCAGCATTTGGGAAGCCTACTAGGCCTACGTCGGCGAGGATTTTGAGCTCGAGGTATTTCCAGGCTTCTATGCCTGGCTCGCCGGGTTGGGCGTAGTCGGGCGCTTGGTTGGTAGGGGTGGCAAAATTGCCATTGCCCAGTCCGCCTCTGCCTCCTGGTATCCAGATAAGCTCTTGGCCGTGTTCAAGAATTTCTATTTCTTCTTGACCGGTTTCTTCGTCTTTGCCTACGGTGCCGAGGGGTACTTCTATAATTATGTCTTTGCCGGAGCGACCACTCATGTTGTTTTTGCTTCCGTTAGCTCCGTCTTCGGCGAGTAAGTTTTTGTGATAACGTAAGTGGAGCAATGTCCACATGTTTTTGTTGCCTTTGAGTATGATATGTCCTCCTCGTCCTCCATTGCCTCCATCGGGGCCGCCATTAGGTCTGAATTTTTCGCGAAGGAAATGAACAGATCCGGCACCTCCTTTGCCGGAGCGGCAAAAAATGCGGATGTAATCTATAAAGTTATCTGCTTGCAATAGGAATGAGGGTATGGATTAGTCTAATTTTTTTTCGATTTCATGGGAGAGGGCATCGAAGATTTCTGCTACGGAACCTTCACCTTTGACTTCCACGAGTTTGTCTTGGGTGGCATAGTATTCGGCTACAGGAGCTGTTTTGGCATGGTATTCTTTGATTCGTTTGGTGATCACTTCTTCGTTGTCGTCGCTACGCCCTGATGATTCGCCACGGGAGATTAGACGTGATTTGAGTTCGTGCTCTGATACCAGAAGGCTGAGAACAAGATTGATAGGACTGTTTTTGAATTCAAGGAGCTTGTCGAGGGCTTCGGCTTGAGCCACAGTTCGAGGGAATCCGTCGAAGATAAAGCCACCGGCTTCAGTATTGGCGTCAAGTTTGGAACTGATCATACCGATAACGACTTCGTCGGGTACGAGCATGCCTTGATCCATGTATTTTTTTGCTTCCAGCCCCAAGGGCGTTTCATTACTAACTTCTGCACGGAGAATGTCGCCGGTGGAGATATGTACGAGCTTAAATTTTTCGATGATATTGGATGATTGAGTGCCTTTGCCACTACCCGGAGGTCCAAAAAGTACAAGGTTGAACATGTAAAAACTATTTTTTGAGCGACAAATATACAACATCCGTTTTTAAAGCTTCATTTGAAGCCTTCTTTTATGAATTTAATCGCATTTTTGCAGCACAGAAAAGGTAAGATGAAAATAAAATTAGTATTTCAAGAGGTTACAAAGTTGGAGGATATGTTGCCAAATTATGCATTGGTCAAGGAGTTGTCGCCCAAGCTGACTAAAAGATTGTATACAGCTTATCTGAAGAGAATGGTGATACAGGGGTATAGACAATTACTCGTGTATGAGGGTGGGGAATTGGTCGCGATGAGTGGTGTATGGATTGGTACTAAATTGTATTGTGGTACTTATCTTGAGATTGATAATTTTATTGTGAAGGAAGCAAATCGAAGTGGAGGCTTAGGATCGCGGATAGTCAGGGAGATTGAAAAAATAGCAGCCCGTGAGGGCTGCCAATTTATCATGTTGGATGCGTATGTCCAGAATTTTAAAGCGCATAAGTTTTATTATGCCAATGGGTTTAAGGCTACTGGGTTTCATTATATGAAACGAGTGCTGGAGACAGTTTAGTATTGCTGTAAGGCAAGTACGGGTATTTGACTTTGATAGAGCATTTCTTTTGTTTGGCTTTTTTTGAAGAGACTTTCAAAAAAACCATGTTTTTTAGGCAGCATGATGACCATGTCCATTTCATTGGATTCTATAAAATCGTTGATCGCATCTTGTACGTTTTCGTTTTCGATGAAATGGAATTTGTGTACGATCTGGTCAAACATGGCATTGAGTACCTCGATTTCGGAAGGGGTATCAGCGGTATAATTTCTGTTCTTGTAATCAATATTGAGAATGTGGATTTCGCTATTGAATAGTTTGGCAAATACCTTAATTGCTAATAGGGGCGTTGAAGTTGCAACGTTCTTGAGGTCGCAAGCAAAACAGATTTTATTGACCGAACGGAAATAGGCATTTTTGGGTACAACGATGAGAGGGAATTTGAGATTGTTCATGGCCATGATGGCGTTGCTTCCAATGATCTTATCTATACCTTGGCCTGAGCCTGTAATACCCATCAATACCGCAACGGGTTTTTGATCGTCGCATACTTCTTGTAGTGCATCGATAAAGAGGCCATCACTAACTTTGTGTTCGAATACAAGATGAGGATATTGAGCAGATAAAACTTGTATTTTTTCATTCATCTTTTCGGTGGCATGTTTGTGCACATCGGCCATTACATCTACATATACTACATTGGATATATCAGTTGCAGAAATCTGTACTACATGAAACAGTAGTATGTCCAATTGGTACTGTGTAGCCATATCCATTGCGTATTTGAGTGCATTGTCTGCTACGGGCGAAAAGTCGGTGGGGATCAGAAGTTTGCTCATTTTTTTATTTTTTAGTCCTTACAAATGTATTCAATAATCGTCATTGCCTGAGATGATATTTATCATAATCACGTTAAAAAATCATATATATTTTTGAGACTAGGTCTTTTTTAGTATTTTTCGAAAAATTTTACTTTATGTCAAGCGAAAATATCATGCTGGAAGATGTCAGATATATGTTTATCATCGATGATGATCCAGTGCAAGTAGAAATGATTAAGGATTATTTGGGTGAGCGCTACATATTTCAACTAAAAGTGTATGAAGATGGAGAGAGTGCATTGAAAGATGTAGAGTTGCTCAAGCCTGAGATAGTCGTGCTGGATTATCACTTGAATTCCAACAATGCTCAGGCAAAGAATGGTATTGAAGTACTCAAAGAAATCAAAAAAATAAATCCAACTACTAAAGTTATCATGTTCTCCGGGCAGGACAATATCGATATCGCTCTGGAAAGTATGCGCAATGGTGCTTATGATTACATCATTAAAGGCGAAACTGCTTTTAATAAAATGGAAAATACAGTGAATCGTCTTGGTGAAATTCATAAACTAGAATCCATCAATACTGCTCAAAAAAGAACGATCACTTTTTTGGCCATAGTCATTGGCTTATTTATTCTCTTGGGTATATTGTATTTCTTTTATGGTGCTCCATTCTTTGAGGGCAAGTAATACATACTAGCCTATATCGACCTCTAAATACATACAAGATCTACTGCGATGTCTCAAGTGCGACAATCTCAATTTGCAATGCATAGGGTGGTGTATTCAGTAATGCTAGTGTCTCGAGAGGTACTTCAATTTTCCATTCACAGAACAAGGCCATTTCGCGTTGAGCTATTTCTGCTTTGAGAGTATGGATGTATTTTATCACTTCATTCATTTGGGGGTAGTCAAATCGAATTAAAAAGGATTTTGTGATGAGCTTCTCTATCAATATTGCTTTTTGTAAAGCTTCGTGAGTGGCCGTTTTGTAGGCTTGTATAAGACCGGGTACACCTAAGAGTGTGCCGCCAAAGTATCGTACTACTACCACTAATACATTGGTCAGTTGCATACTGTCTATTTGTCCCAGTATAGGTCTACCGGCACTGCCGACAGGCTCGCCGTCGTCAATCACTCTATAATGAGCGCCCTCGTGCCCCAGCCGCCAGGCCAAGCAGTAGTGGACAGCTTTAGGATGCATTAGTTTGAGTGTGGATATGTGTTTTTTGATTTCCAAAAGGCTACTTACCGGAAAGGCATAAGCCAAAAAACGACTGCCTCGGTCTTTGAATTCTGCTTCGCTAGCTTGTTGTATTGTCAAATAACTTGTCTTCATATGATATCTCCTACGAAAATAAGCAGAATTGCCAATACAGATAAGGCGAGTCCCAGATAGTTTCGAACACTTAATTTTTCTTTAAATAGCATAATGCCCACGATGCTTACTACCAACAGTATGCCAATATTATTGATAGGTATTGTGGCCGTAGTATTCATATTTGGGTTTTGAAGTGCCTTGATCAAAAAGTAGATAGAGAAGTAATTCGGTATTCCCAGTATCAAGCCTGCCCATACATTGCGAATAGAAAATGAAATCTTTTGGGTCAACAATAAATATAACATTCGAATGCTTCCCCAGCTAGCCGCAGTCGCAAAGCCACATATCAAATAGGTGTTAGAATCGGAGGTGGTATGCAAAAAATAGGTTTTGACATAGGCCGTAAGGCTGTCAATAATACCACTACCTACAAATAGGATAATAGGTAGAATCCATATCCATATTGGCTTTCTGTTATTACTACACTTATCATCGATTAGAGGGCTGCCCGATGCAGGTGCCGATACAAGAATGACTGATACCAGCGCAAGCCCGATGCCAGCCCACTTGAGTAAACTAATTGGTTCATTGTACAGATAGTACGATGCCAGTACCGGAATGGCCAATGATAGTTTATTTGCCGTCTGGGTGATTGTAACCCCTACATGATGGGTAGATATGGCTATCAAGGTGAATATTGTTACAAACAAACTTCCCATCAATAATGCCCATCCAAACCAAGGCTCCTCTATCAATGCATTGGAAATAGGAAATTGCCCTAGTACGACACTGCCAGTCATTACACACACCCAATAATTGATTACAATAGCCTGAAAACTATCTATATGATACTTTTTAAAATAAGTGAATACCACTCCCAAATAGGCATTCAGTAAGATAGATAAGATCAAGTACAGCATTAATGCAAGGAGTTTTTGTAAACGATACATTCATCTTTGTGTAGCAGCTCTCGATGTATCACCTCAGCACCCTTCGGTATCGATGGAGTGGCTACACCTTCGCCCAACCAATGGGGTGTTTTGAATTGTATGATTTCATCCCATAAATCGGCTTCAATCAATTGAGCAAACAGTCCGGCGCCACCCTCGACTAATACACTGTTCATACCTCTTTGGTACAGTATATGTAATATTTGTTCCAAAGGATTTTCGGGAGCAATCTTTATCCATTCTGTAGCACCATCTAGCTTGTTGATGTGATGATTAAAAAATAAGGAAGCGACCTCTGGAATGGGGAAATGCAGCGAGGCAACAGAATCAGGTGATGCATAACTATAACAAACTCTTATCGGTGAGCGGCCTTCTATAAGCCGCACGGTGAGCAGAGGGCTATCGTTGATTAAGGTACGATAACCTACCCATATGGCAGCCACTTCACTCCGCAATTGATGTACCTTGTATTGCGCTATTTTTCCCGATAGTTGAATTTTTTCACCCACCTTACCCAAATAGCCCGCTTTGCTTTGCGCCCATTTGAGCGTGATGTATGGTCGCTGATAAGCTACTGCCCTAAAAAAATATTTATTCAGCTCTTTGCATTCTTTTTCCAGCACTCCCACTTTCACTTCCACGCCACACTCTTTCAATTTTCGGATTCCACGGCCATTCACCTTGGCCGATTCATCGCCGCAACCTATCACCACTTTTGCGATGCCTTCCGCTACTAATCTATCAGCACAAGGGGGTGTTTTGCCATAATGGCTACAAGGCTCCAGCGACACATACATCGTGGCCAGCGGGATATATTTTTTATCCTCTTCCGCAACTTGTTGCAAACAATTTATCTCCGCATGTGCTTCGCCATTTCGCCGGTGCCAGCCTTCCCCTATTACTCGATCGTTATATACCAGCACCGCACCTACCAAAGGGTTGGGTGTCACAAAGCCTCTGCCCCTTAGCGCTAATTCGATACATCGGCGCATATACCATTCATCGTTACTCATAGCGGTCTTCAATAGCGCAAATATCACTCACAAACGGTAAAGTATCACATCGCCTCCGAATTTATATATACTATGAAGTGAATAGTAGCAAAATTTAGGAGCGCATCCAAGCATCATTGGGCATCGATAGTCCTGCTCTTCGCTATATCCCTCCGCGCCCTCGCACCATGCTCTGCCGCTTCGGGGATGCCGCTGCGATCAGGGCTAAGAGTCATCGTCGGAACAAGGATTATCGGTCTTTACTTCATGTTAAGTATTTCATGTAGTTGTTATCCATAGCAAAGATGTGTATTTAATAGATCTTTGTATGTATTGATAGGTGCTGATGGCGTGCATGTATAGGAGTCTATCATGAGTCATAATGCCAAAAAGCTATTCTACTTCCGTCCCCGCAGAGCCTCCGCTTCGGGGCTCCTGCGGAGACAAAATACACTTGCCCGAGCGGAGTTCAATACTATCCAATAGCGAGACGCTATTATGTTTTAGGAACAAGCGAGACGCTTGCACCATGGGAGCTTGCGAAGGTGTATAGCAGCGGATAGCGAGAGGTGGGTCTATAGTAGTAGTGCGATGAGCTCCCCCCAAAAATAGATTATTAGAAATCCACTAAGACATAGGATGCTTGTTAGAAGCGATTTGTAGGGCAATGCGCATACCGTCCATAGCGGCGCTTACGATGCCTCCGGCATAACCGGCTCCTTCGGCGCAGGGATATAGATTGGGTACTTGTGGATGATGCAATAAGTCAGAAAGTCGAGGTATGCGGACAGGTGATGAAGTGCGGCTTTCGGAGGCTACAAGCAAGGCTTCGTTGGTATAGTAAGAGCGATGAGGATAGTGTCGTTTGTTGCTCATTTTTTGACCAAAATGAGGAAGGGCTTCTGCTAGTGCCAGAAATACTTTAGGAGGCAGTACTTCGTGTAGCGGTCTGCTCACAATGCCTGGAAGGTAGGAGCAAGAAGGTAGGGTGTGAGATGTTTTTTTGTTTACGAAATCTATCATACGTTGTGCGGGTGCTACATATTTTCCTCCACCAGCGAGGAACGATGCTTGCTCTACTTGTTGTTGATATTCGATACCAGCCAGAGGATTTGAAAAGTCAAAGTCCTGCTCTTGGATAGTGACTACCATACCACTGTTTGCAAAAGCATTGTTGCGCTTACTAGGGCTCCATCCGTTTACGACCAGTGCACCATGCTCCGTAGAGGCTGGCGCTATGATGCCTCCGGGGCACATGCAAAAGGAGAATACGCCAGAGCCATTTACTTGATGAACGAGGCTATAGGAGGCAGGAGGGAGGTGTTCATTTTTTTGATCGCAGTGGTATTGAAGCTGGTCTATCAGTTGTTGGGGATGTTCTATGCGAACACCCAATGCAAATGCCTTGGCTTCAAGATGTATATGATGACGATGGAGAAGGAAGTATATGTCGCGAGCCGAATGGCCGGTGGCTAATACTAATTGAGAGACAGGTGTTTTTTCATCGTGATTGAGGGTGATGGTTTGTAGTTTTCCAAACTGTATTTGCAGGTCGGTCAGTTTTTTTTGAAAATGGACTTCACCGCCGGAGGCAATGATGTAATTTCTGATATTTTCGATAATCTTGGGTAGTTTGTTGGTGCCAATGTGTGGGTGAGCTTCGTACAAGATATTTTCGTCAGCACCGAAGCGATGAAACCATTGTAGTACTTGAGATAGATTTCCTCTTTTGTGACTACGAGTATAGAGTTTGCCATCGCTGTAGGTGCCGGCACCACCTTCGCCGAAGCAATAATTACTTTCTTCGTTGAGAATGCCTTGTTTGTTGAGAATAGCTAGGTCTCTACGTCGTTCTTTCACATTTTTACCTCTTTCGAATAGGACAGGTTTCAAGCCAAGTTCGATACATTGCAGTGCGCAGAAAAGACCTGCCGGTCCGGCACCTATGATGTGAATTTCCGGTTTGCTACTCACATTATTGATGATAGTGGATGAGGGGAGGGCTTCGGTATTTTTTATGATTTCGATTTGAAATAGATAGATAGGGTCTTTTCGACGAGCGTCAAGGGATTTTCGTTTGATCCGAAAGGGAGGTGTCACAGAGGGCGATGTACGTAATTCGCGGGCAACAGCTTTGTGAAGGGCAACAGCATCATTATGAAGCTCTGCGGGTAAGAAAATGTTGATTACGGGATTCATTGTGCTTGAGTTTTTATCTCAGAAGAGCACAAAGTAATGATATTAGAGTGTATTTTTCTACAAAAGGGAGGTGTTGTATGGTTGTTTTGGCTCTTTGTTTTATAGATGAGCTTTAGAAGTTTAATTGTGCTTGAATACGAAGTAATCGTCCTGTTTGGAAGTTGTCGCGTAATACATAGTCCTCGAATCGGCGAGAGGAGAAGGTATACATGACTACCAGTTCGAAGGTTTTGTAAGGTTGCCATTCGGCACCTATTTCGAGTTCTTTTACCTGATAGCTTCTGGCATCCAATTCATGTTTTTTACCTCCATTATAGTGCTGTGCTCTTACAAAAGGGATTAGAATTTGATTCTTCAGATGTAAGAAGTAGGAAGCTGTAATATATCCACCTGCGAGATTTTTATGTTCGATGGAGTCTGTTATTTTATTAAACTCAGGACCTTTACCGATATTGTATTCTGCTTGTATTCCAAATGGTTTTGGATAAAGAATAAAGCTGCCTGCAAGTCGCCTGTCGATATAATTTCTATCAGTTTTGAATTTGGTACCTTTTGAGATGGCATCAGAAGCAAGCGTATAGTCGCCTGCATAGGCTTGTATGCCCGGTTCTATAATTTGATTTCCGAGTTGGATAGGATAGCTTACACGGCTTACGATATGTGGCTTGTTGTTTAGTTCTGGTTTATTAGCTATTTGACCATTATATACACCCAGTGCAAAAACGCCGTAATCGCCGGAGCCTTTAAGCCCATCTCGCACAAGTGATGCATATAATTTTCTAACCTTGGAGGGTGCCCAGTAGAAAAATACACCCAAGTCTCGTTCATTGCTAACAGCACTATTGAGTGCATCATTCCTATCGAGAGGAAGTCTATTTTGGCTACTTTGCATATTTTCAAATCCAAAGGGAACCTTACTTTGTCCTATACGGAGTCTGTATTCATTTTTAGAATCGAGACCTACATCGAAGTAAGCATCACGAAGTTGCGCATAATGGAGATTAGTGGATGAGGCATTAGAGGCAATATCGGGTTGAATATAAAAGTATACACGTTCTGAAATTTGCCCGAAGAAGATAAGGCGCATACGGCGAATAAAGAAACCCCCATTTTCGCCCCAGCTCCGGTCGCACTGTTCACACTTTAGTTTGCTGTTTGTTTCTAGAAGTCTATTGTATCGGATTTGGGTATAACCTCTCAGTGAGATTTTGTCGTACCATTTGACTTCTTTAGTATTCTCTATTGGTGATGGGGCTACAGTTAATGGTACAAACGCTCCGTTGATATCGTATTGAGTAGATGCAAAATGAAGATCTGAAGCCTCATTTTGAGGTGTAGTGTTTTCAAAAGAATCGGTAGTCGAGGTTAAGCTGTCTATAGATGACGAAGCTGTTGCTTGTTGGGAGAGGAGAAAGGAACAGCATAATAATGCTGCCATGGTCGATCGACCGATTGGTAGTGATTTCTGCATGGTAGTGGTTTTGCAGTGGTTTAATATTGAGGTGCAAAAGTCTAATAGATTCTGACTGTATGCTAGTTTTTTGTGTTATCCTTATATTACTTTAATGTTACGAAAAGGTTACGTGATAGGAATAACAATTGAAGTTTCAAAGGGATAATGTTTTAGTAAAGATTCGGTAATATGAATAAGTGAGTTCAAAACTAAGTTTGCATAGTTGTAGACGTACAACAATAGAAGGCAGGGCTATTTCGTAGTGGTTTTAGCTCTGCCTCTACTTTTTATCTATTTACCGTCATACATCACTACAAATTCGACTCTTCTATTTAATCTTCTTCCTTCGGGTGTGTTGTTGTCAGCAATGGGGCTAAGCGAGCCTAAGCCCCAGGAGTCAATACGGTTGCTTGCTACACCATTAGATATGAGTTTGTTTTTGATGAAGATAGCTCTTTTGGTAGAAAGTTTTTTGTTGAATTCCTCTTTACCGGTATTATCGCAATATCCTGTAATAAGTATTGCGTTTTCTTTGTACTTTATCAACAGATCAGAAAGTTTTTGTATAGACACCTCATAGTTGGAGGAAGGTGCTATTTCTTGAGATTGGTATATTATATTTTCGGGGAATAATATTTTAATACTGTCTTTAAGGAGTTGAACCTGTGCTTCTGGAAGAAGTGTTACAAGTTCATGGTAGGTTTTGTTGATATAGTGTTGCTTGTATTCAATAGGACGTTTGTTGCTTTGGTAGGGCTTGTGTGTAGGTCCATCGTAGGTATAGCAAGCAGATAGTGTTAGAATAGCGAATAGTAAGTTATATACTGTATTGTATTTCATGGTATAATAATATTATATTTTTATTTTTCATCGTAAAGAACTGTAAATTCTACTCTTCGATTTTTTCTTCGACCAGTTTCAGTTTTATTTTCAGCAATAGGAGAAGCAGAGCCAATACCCCACGATTCTAATCGGTCTTTTCGAATACCATTGCTTATGAGTTGTCCTCTGATGATATCTGCTCTTTCCTGAGATATTTTTTTGTTTTTGATTTCCACACCTTTATTATCTGTATGGCCAGTTATTAGGATATTGGTTTTTTTATATTTTTTTAAGAGTAGTGCAAATGTTTCTAATGGTTCTTTGTAATCAGAAGAAGGATAAATATCGGAAGCTTTGTAAATAATGTTATCAGGGAATAACACTTTTATGCTATCATTTATGATACTAACTTCGGCTTCTGGTAATGATTCTTTCATTTCCTGGAAAGTTTTGGACATGTATTCCGATTTGGAATCAGGTTTTGCAACAATTTTTTCTGGTGGTGGGCCAAGTTCTTTTCGTTCAGGATTGTATGGCTCATGAGAGGGGCCATAAGAATAACAAGAATGAAGTAAAAGAGTTAGTATTCCCAAAAAGGATATGATGATCTGTTTTTTCATAGTAGTGAAGTATTTGCTTACTGTAATTCTGACAGTTGGATTAAGAGGAATTCGCTCAGTTCTTTTTCGGTGATAGGCGTACCTTTTATTTTGTTGTAAGGAATGGCATCGATCAGAAACTCACTACGTATGATATTGATGAGTTGTCCATTATTTATCTCAGGGATTACCACTTTTTTAAATGACTTAAGCAGTGTCTCTAAGTTGTGTGCAAAAGGTCTGATATATCGAAGGTGGCAGTGAGAAATAGCGTAGCCGGTTTCTTGAAGTTTTTGAGTTGTTGTTTTGATTACCCCAAAGCTTGAGCCCCATCCAAGTACTAGTATATCGCCCGACGATGGCCCTGATTCAAGGGTTTGAGTAGGAATATAGTCTGCAATTTTATCTACTTTAGCTTGCCTGGTTTTGACCATGTGCTCATGGTTGTCAGGATCATAACTGATATTGCCTGTAATATCTTGTTTCTCCAATCCACCGATTCTGTGTTCCAGTCCTGCATGACCGGGTACAACCCAAGGGCGGACTAATTTTTCGTCGCGTAAATATGGTAACAATTTCTCTTCACTTTGATCGAGAGTTGTTTTGAATGAGACAGATATTGGGGCAATTGAATCTGCTTTGGGGAATAACCAAGGTTCTGCGCCATTGGCTATATAACCGTCACTAAGAAGAATGACAGGAGTCATGTGCTGTAGTGCGATTCGGCAAGCTTCTATAGCTGTCCAGAAGCAATCTGAGGGTGTGCTGGCTGATATTACTGGTATAGGACATTCTCCATTGCGACCATAATATGCTTGCATCAGGTCGCTTTGTTCAGTTTTGGTAGGGAGACCTGTAGAGGGGCCACCTCTTTGGATATCTATAATGACTAAAGGAATTTCCAGCATAGTGGCTAGTCCCATTGCTTCCGTTTTGAGAGCCATACCCGGGCCGGAGGTGGTGGTAACTCCTAATGCTCCTCCGTAACTGGCACCAATTGCGGATGTGATAGCGGCAATTTCATCTTCTGCTTGAAAGGTGATGATATTGAAATGTTTGTATTTGCTGAGTTCATGCAAGATATCAGATGCCGGTGTGATGGGGTATGAACCCAAGAAGGTTTGTAGGCCACTTTTTTGAGTGGCAGCCACGATGCCTAAGGATAGGGCTGTATTTCCTGTAATGCTTCTATACGTGCCAGGTTTTACTTTTGCTTTACTGACGGTGTAACGGGAGGTAAACAACTCAGTAGTATCGGCATAGTGATAACCCGCTTTGAGTGCAAGCAGATTACTTTGAAAGATTTCGGGTTTTTTGCCAAACTTTTTCTCTAAAAATCGGACTGTGTTTTCCATATTTCTATCGAACATCCAATACAGGAAGCCTAAAACGAACATGTTTTTGGAGCGGTCTTTTTCTTTAACCCCCAGTCCGTTAACTTCTGCGAGAGCCTCTCTGGTGAGTTTGGTGACGTCTATTTTGTGAACAATAAATCCATCAAGTGTACCGTCTTCGATGGGGTTTACTCCATCGGGGTAATTGGCCAATCGTAAATTTTTACTGTCGAATCCATCGGTGTTGAGGATGATAATTCCCCCTTTTTTGATGGCCTTTAAGTTTACTTTGAGTGCGGCCGCATTCATAGCTACAAGTACGTCGCATTCATCGCCGGGTGTGAATACTGCATCAGATGAAAAGTGCAATTGAAACCCACTGACGCCTGGCACGGTGCCAATAGGGGCTCTGATCTCTGCCGGAAAATCGGGAAACGTAGAGAGGTCGTTGCCAAAAAGTGCTGTGTTGGTGGTAAACTGGCTTCCGGTAAGTTGTATACCGTCGCCACTATCACCAGCAAATTTGATGACAACGTGTTCTAGTTCTTGTAGGGTATCGCTCATTGTTGCGTGTTTATCTTTGATTATGCGACTGTTTAGTAGTTTATTTATGTGAAGATAATCAAAAAGCCCTGTGTGTATTTGGAATTACCCTAGGACTTGTGCCATGGTTTTTCCAATGTCTGCCGGGCTATCGACAACATGAATTCCGCATTCGCGCATGATTTTCATTTTGGCGGCTGCTGTATCATCTGCACCACCTACGATGGCTCCTGCATGTCCCATTCGGCGACCGGCAGGGGCTGTTTGGCCTGCGATGAATCCTACTACTGGTTTTCTCATATTGTCTTTTAGCCAATTGGCTGCTTCTGCTTCCATGCCTCCGCCTATTTCGCCAATCATTACGATACCTTTAGTTTCAGGATCGTTCATGAGCAATTCTACTGCTTCGCGTGTAGTGGTGCCTATGATGGGGTCGCCTCCTATACCTATGGCAGTGGTGACGCCTAAGCCGGCTTTGGCTACTTGGTCGGCGGCTTCGTAGGTGAGAGTGCCCGATTTGGATACTATACCTATTGAGCCTTTCTTGAAGATAAAGCCTGGCATGATACCTACTTTGGCTTCACCGGCTGTGATCACGCCCGGACAGTTAGGG
>DAIUCL010000023.1:0-21148 GCA_036846185.1 Chitinophagaceae bacterium | reverse complement strand
GTAAGAGTGTCTATGATATGTTTGAGTATGACTATCGTACATCTATCATAAGAAACCCCAATGGCGAAGTTATTTTTGAACTTAAAAATGTAGAAGTACCCAAACATTGGAGTCAAATTGCGACTGACATCTTAGCGCAAAAATATTTTCGAAAAGCAGGAGTGCCGCAGGAAGATGGCACCCTCGGGCGTGAAACTTCGGTAAAGCAGGTGGCTCATCGAATGGCTGATTGTTGGCGCCAATGGGGAGAAAAATATGGCTATTTTGCAAGCTCTGTGGATGCTCAAATTTTTTATGACGAGCTGGTTTATACGATTCTCAATCAAAGTTGTGCTCCGAATTCACCCCAATGGTTCAATACCGGTCTTCACTCGAGCTATGGCATTACGGGCAAGCCACAAGGCCACTATTATGTAGATCCCGTGAGTGGAGAGCTGATGAAGTCGCAAAATGCTTATGAGCGCCCTCAACCTCATGCTTGCTTTATCTTGAGTGTGGATGACGATTTAGTGAACGAAGGGGGCATCATGGACTTGTGGGTACGTGAAGCACGTATCTTCAAATATGGTAGTGGTGTAGGTACAAACTTCTCCAGTATTCGTGGCGAGGGTGAAAAACTGAGTGGCGGTGGCACATCGAGTGGTTTGATGAGCTTTTTGAAAATCGGTGACCGGGCTGCCGGCGCCATCAAAAGTGGTGGCACAACTCGTAGAGCTGCTAAAATGGTTTGTCTTGATATGGATCATCCGGAGATAGAGAAATTTGTAAACTGGAAAGTAGAAGAGGAGAAAAAAGTAGGCGCTTTGATAGCGGCAGGTTACAGCCACGACTACGAAGGTGAAGCCTATCGCACGGTGAGTGGCCAAAACTCTAACAACTCGGTGAGAGTACCTAATGAATTTTTCAGAGCATTGGAAGCGAATGATGACTGGGAGTTGAAAGGTCGCTCTGATAATAAAGTTATGAAAAAAATAAAGGCCAAAGACCTTTGGGAGCAAATTGCTTATGCTGCATGGCGCTGTGCAGACCCTGGCGTACAATATGACACTACGATCAACGAGTGGCATACCTGCCCAGAGGGCGGTCCTATTCGCGCTAGCAATCCTTGCTCAGAATACATGTTTTTGGACAACACTGCTTGCAACTTGGCGTCTATGAATCTTCGTCGCTTTTACAATGAAGATAACAACCAATTTGATGTACAGGGATATGAATATGTGACACGACTATGGACAGTGGTGCTCGAAATTTCGGTATTGATGGCGCAATTCCCCTCCAAAGAAGTGGCTCAGCTTAGCTACGATTACCGCACACTCGGATTAGGCTATGCAAACTTAGGCTCTCTGCTCATGATACAAGGTATCCCATACGATAGCGAACAAGCTAGAGGTATAGCCGGCGCACTGACCGCTATCATGACGGGTGTATCTTACAAAACATCGGCAGAAATGGCTTCGCATTTGGGTACTTTTGCCAAATACCCTGAAAACAAAAAACATATGTTGCGTGTAATGCGAAACCATCGCGCTGCAGCTTATGATGCTCAGGATGCCTATGATAATCTTGAAATAAAGCCTCAAGGTATCAAAGCGCAATACTGCCCCGATTACTTACTCAAAGCCGCTACCAAAGCATGGGACGATGCTGTACAATGGGGCGAAAAATATGGCTATCGTAATGCACAAGCTACTGTTATAGCTCCAACAGGCACTATCGGCTTGGTGATGGACTGCGATACAACCGGCGTGGAACCTGATTTCGCATTAGTGAAATTCAAAAAACTGAGTGGTGGTGGCTATTTCAAAATCATTAATCAAAGTATACCTCTCGCGCTCAAAAATCTTGGATACAGCGAAAAAGAAGCGGACGCTATCGTGAAGTACGCTAAAGGCCATGGCACATTTGCCGGTGCACCTTACATCAATCATCAAAGTTTGAGTGAAAAAGGATTTATTGCGGATGAATTGAAAAAAATAGATGCCCAAGCTGAATCTACCTTTGATATTAGTTTTGTGTTTTCTCATTATATCTTGGGCGAAGAGTGCTTGCAGCGTCTTGGATTCACTGCAGAGCAATATATGAGCCCCACTTTTTACCTTTTGGAGGAACTCGGTTTTAAACCTGCTGAAATCGACGCAGCCAATGACTACGTATGTGGTACTATGATGCTCGAAGGCGCCCCATATCTGAAAAATGAACACCTTCCAGTATTTGATTGTGCCAATAAATGCGGCAAAAAAGGTGAACGCTATATTCACCACTCAGGACATATCCGTATGATGGGTGCTACCCAACCATTTATCAGCGGTGCTATTTCAAAAACAATCAATCTTCCAAATGAAGCAACAGTAGAAGAAATCAAAAACTGCTATGAAATGAGCTGGGAACTGGGCATCAAAGCGAATGCACTCTACCGTGATGGTAGCAAACTGTCGCAACCTCTCTCTAACAAAAGTGATAAAAAAGAAAAAGAAGACGAGAGCGTATCAGAAACCATTCAGAAATTAGCCGAAACCGTGATGCATGATCTCAGCAAACTCACTATCGACGAATTATTGGAGGAAGTAAACAAACGAGTACAAGCCAGCCCTGATACCAAACTCAAAAGAGAGCTTTCTCGTATCGTAGAGCGTAAAACACTCCCAGCTAAACGAAGAGGCTATACAATCAAATCAAAAGTAGGTGGACAAGCTGTATTCTTGCGCACTGGTGAGTATGGCGATGGTACGCTTGGTGAAATATTTATAGATATGGCTAAAGAAGGAGCTACAATGCGTAGCCTACTCAACTGCTTTGCTATTGCTGTAAGCATAGGCCTTCAGTATGGTGTACCTCTGGAAGAATTCGTTGATAAATTCATCTTTACTCGTTTTGAACCTGCCGGAATGGTGGATCATCCCAATATCAAAAATGCAACATCAATTATTGATTACATATTTAGAGCCTTAGGCTATGAATACTTGGGACGCACGGATCTGGTGCATGTGCAAACCCCCATTGGAAATTCCGGACAAGAAGAATGGGATGTGCCGGTCGATGGGAATGAAGAGCTTTCTAATGTGAGAGTTACTGCCCTCGGCGCCAAACCACAAACATCTCAAATTGCGCCTCAAAAAGTATCTTTGACAGCTCAGATAGGCCTTAGTGATACAGAGAAAAAGAAACTAATGGGTACAAGTGATGATGCGCCTGTATGCAGAAGTTGTGGCAATATTACGCTACGTAATGGGACTTGTTATATGTGTCCGAACTGTGGAACTACCACAGGATGCAGTTAATAGATTTGTTTTGAATAATTTGTCAACTAGTGATCGGCGGCCTTTGGCCGCCGATCACATTTGCAGCCAATTTCCTCTAACATAATGAATGATTGTGAATATTATAAACTGGATATCCCCCTCTCAAAATCTCAAAAATTCGACTAATCATTAAAGTCTCCAAAAGTTTATACTGATTCTGAAAGCTATATTTGGTGTTACAATACTTAATTAGCACCTTTGCTCTATGCATTTGACTCTAAAACGCCCCATAGCGTGTATCGATCTCGAAACCACAGGTACTAGTATCACTCAGGATAGAATAATTGAAATATCCATTATCAAAGTTCATCCCGATGGAAGACGTGATATAAAAACGAGACGCATTAACCCCTTAATACCAATACCGGCAGAAGCTACTGCTATACACGGTATAAAAGATGAAGATGTGGCTCAAGAACCAAGCTTTAAAGATTTGGCAAATGGAATAAAACAATTCTTAGAAAATTGTGATTTGTGTGGGTTTAATTCCAATAAGTTTGATATACCCATGCTTACAGAGGAGTTTTTACGTGTTGGGATAGATATCCATTTCAAAGACCGTCATCTAATAGATGTTCAGCAAATATTTTTCAAAAAAGAACCACGCACTTTGTCAGCGGCTTACAAATTTTATTGCAGCAAAGACTTGAATGACGCACACAGTGCAGAAGCTGATGCTTTGGCGACTATCGAAATACTGTATGCGCAACTCGAACGTTACACGGACTTAGAGCCCAGTGTAGAAGCTCTCAGTAACTTCTCTAAAGGGGAAGATTTCATGGATTATTCTCGTAGGATAAAGTTGTTGAATGGAGTGCCGGTATTTAATTTTGGTAAGTACAAAGACAAATCGGTTGCAGAGACCTTAAAAAAAGAACCTCAATATTACGATTGGATGATGAAAGGCGATTTTGCACAAGACACGAAAAACGTAGTTTCAAAAATATTTCATGAAGCTATGTTAAGAAAAATATAGCAATAATTTAGCTTGCAACGCACACTTTAAAGTAACTTCGCAGACATTGCTGAAAAACCAAAATTTGAATCAAGTCGTCATCATACCCACGTACAACGAGATAGAGAATATCGAAAAAATGATTCGAGCAGTAATGTCTTTGCCTCAACTTTTCGAAATACTCATTGTCGACGACGGCTCTCCCGATGGTACAGCGCAGCAGGTTATTGCTATGCAAGCAGAATATAAGGAGCGATTACATATAATTCAAAGAAAGGGAAAACAAGGATTAGGAACAGCATACATTGCCGGTTTCAAGTGGGCAATAGCCAAGAATTATACGTATATATTCGAAATGGATGCAGACTTCTCTCACAACCCGAACGATTTACCCCGACTTCTTAATGCTTGTGCTAATGATGGCTTCGATATAGCCGTTGGTTCTCGTTATGTAAAAACTGGTAAAGTAGAAAACTGGCCTTTAGACCGTATTTTTATCTCTTATGGGGCATCTGTATATGTAAGATTGATCACCTGGATGCCAATCAAAGACTGTACTGCAGGCTTTATCTGCTATCATCGACGAGTACTGGAATCTATTAACTTAGACCAAATCAAATTCATTGGCTACGCCTTCCAAATCGAAATGAAATACAGAGCGTGGCGAAAAGGATTTAAAATCAAAGAAGTGCCTATTACCTTTATTGATCGTAAGGAAGGCCAATCTAAGATGACCAAGGGTATCGTGAAAGAAGCTATATTCGGTGTATGGAAAATGCGATTTGGCGTTTAAATTATTTCTCATTTTAATATACCCTGAAAGTGGTATATACGTTTAACTGCTAAATTTTTACTTTTACAGTCATGTACAAGTATTTACTCCTTGCTTTGCAAAGACATCATTTTTACGTTTTCTTTCTCTTATTATTAATGAGTATCTCCTCTAAGGCTGAAATAGCTTATGTTGACTCAATTTTTACTATAATCAATACTACCAAAAACCCCATTGAAAAAGCCGAACTGTATTCTCGTTTATCTTTTTATTACCTATTCAGAAATACAGACTCTGCCATACTTTGTTCAAATAAATCAATACAAATAGCAAAAAGCAAAAATAATGATACTGTATTGGCTCGCGCTTACATCGTAAAATCATTTGTATTAGAAAATATTGGCGAGTCAGAAGAGTGTATGAATTATGTACTGGAAGGAATTAGGCTCGCAGAGTTAAATAATAAACCTCAAATGCTCTACTCTGCTTATAATCAAATTGCTTCACTAAAAAAAAATAACTCAGAATATGCAAAAGCCTTAACATACTACTACAAAGCTCTGGAAATTGCAGAACAACTTAAAGACGATGAGAAAATTTCAAGAAGCTACAATAATCTTGGAATATTTTATGTTAACCAAAATGAATTTAATCTCGCTGAAGAGTTTCATCAAAAAGCGTTGCAAAAAAGAATAAAAATTGGTGATAAAGAAATCATTTCTCAATCTTATGAAAATCTAGGTATCGTATTCCGAGAAAAAAAAGACTACAAAAAAGCTGTAACCTATTATAAAAAAGCACTCGAAATAAATTTAGAACTTCATGATAGTAGTGGTGTTGCTTATAGTTTTAATGATATTGGAGCTTCATTATCTAAAGATAAACAACTAAATGAAGCTGAAAAATATCTCTTGGAATCTATAGCAATTCGTGAACGAATCAATGAAAAAGAAGAACTAGCCTATACCTACAACTATCTTGGTGAAAACTATGAGCGAAAAGGACAAATTAGTCTTGCTGAGTATAATATACGAAAAGCATTGCAAACATCCAGAGAAATCAACAACAAAAAACAAGAAATAGAAGCACTTCAAAGTTTTGCTGATTTTTTTCACCGTAACCAAAAATTCGATTCCGCATTTCTGTATACCAGACTTTATCAAACCTATGCCGACTCTCTTCGCAAACAAGATAATAATGAACTTATTGCCAAACTGACTATGAAATATGAAAATGCAAAAAAAGAATCTACAATCAAACAACAACAATTTGAACTTACTCAGAAAAATTACTATCTCGCCGGTTTAGGGCTACTTCTTCTCCTAGTCTCTCTTTCCTCATGGTCGTTCTACTCTCAATATCGAAGCAAACAAGAAAAGAAGCTCCACAACCTATTTATCGAACAACAAGACAAAGCTACCAAAGCAGTACTGGAGGCAGAAGAAAATGAACGCCAACGCATTGCTGCTGACTTACACGATGGTATCGGACAACTCCTCACTGCCGCCAGACTCAACCTCGAAGGTCTAAAATCCAGACTCAACCTGCAATCGGAAGAAGAAAAGTCGATTTACGAAAAGGCCCTCGTTATGGTTGAAGATAGCTGTAAAGAAGTGCGAAATGTTTCGCATAATATAATGCCTAACGCCCTCATAAAATCCGGACTAGGTAATGCAATCAAAGATTTTATTGAAAAAATCAATTACAAATCGCTCACTATCAACCTCAACACGCTGGGCATGAACGAAATGCTCGATCAAAATGTAGAGCTTGTTATCTATCGAATTATTCAAGAATGTGTCAATAATGTCATCAAACATTCCAAAGCGAATCAGCTCGATATATCTGTAATCCGAGACGAAGAAGGCCTGCAATTATCTATCGAAGATAATGGAATAGGCTTCAATAAAAGTATACTACAAAACAATGGAGGGATCGGCATGAAAAACATCTTCGCCAGAGTAGCTTTTCTCAAAGGGACCATCGATATCGACTCCCGACCCGGCAAAGGAACTTTGGTTGCAATATTCATCCCTCTTTAGTACATTTGATAACTATTACCCTCTTCACATACTTAATCAATGAATAAAAAAATCGCTGTTGTAGATGACCACCAAATTGTAATTGACGGTTTGCGACTTCTACTCAATAATCACCAAGGATTTGAAATAACTGGAGAATTTACCAAAGGCTTTGATTTGCTTGAAGCACTCCAAACACATCATTACGACATCGTACTCACCGATATCATGATGCCCTATATAGATGGCTACGAACTGAGCATTCGCATCAAAAAAGATTACCCACATATCAAAATAATAGCTCTCTCCATGAATGGTGACGGACTGCTTATCAAAAAAATGATAGATGATGCTCATGTCGACGCCTACCTACTCAAAACCGCCGGAAGAGAAGAACTCATCCTCGCTATTCAAACTGTAGCTAATGGCGATACTTACTTCGCTCAAGAAATACTCGAAGAACTCAACAACTATCATAAAATTTGTAAAGAAAACGAATTGATCCACCTTACCAGTAGAGAATTAGAAATCATTCAATGTATCGCAAACGACCTAAGTAACAAGCAAATTGCAGAAGAACTTTTTATCAGCGAACGCACCGTAGAAACACATCGTAAAAACATCTTTCGAAAAACTAATATCCATAGCGCTATTGGCTTAGTCGAATTTGCCCGAAAAAGAAAGCTGATCTCCTAACTACAATACCTGCTCA
Organism: Chitinophagaceae bacterium; assembly: GCA_036846185.1. Taxonomy (GTDB): domain Bacteria; phylum Bacteroidota; class Bacteroidia; order Chitinophagales; family Chitinophagaceae; genus OLB11. The sequence continues at coordinate 13,389 of DAIUCL010000023.1, read as the reverse complement.
CGCTTACCTGCCAGCAAATACAATACTGCCATTCGGATAGCCACTCCATTCTCTACTTGCTGCAAGATAATCGACTGCTTGCTATCCGCTACATCAGAGCTTAGCTCCACACCTCTATTGATAGGGCCCGGATGCATAATCACTATCTCCTTTTGAAGCGAATCTAACATCTTACGATCCACACCATAATAGAGCGAATACTCTCTCAATGACGAAAACAAGGGCATATGCTGGCGTTCCAACTGAATGCGAAGTACATTGGCCACATCACACCAAGCCAAAGCCTCCTTTACATTGTAAGTCACATTCACCCCCAAGGCATCGATATATTTAGGTATCAAAGTAGGAGGCCCGGCAACAGTCACTTCTGCTCCAAGCTTTTTCAAGCAAAAAATATTAGACAAGGCCACCCGTGAATGCATAATATCACCCAGTATAGCTATCTTTTTGCCATTCACTTCTCCTACAGCTTCTCTGATCGAAAAGGCATCCAGCAATGCCTGAGTCGGATGCTCATTCGTGCCATCACCGGCATTGATAATAGCCGCATCGATATGATTCGACAAAAAATGAGGTGCACCACTCGCACTATGACGCATTACAACCATGTCTACCTTCATCGATAAAATGTTTCGTGCCGTATCAATCAAGGTCTCGCCTTTCGACACACTCGATCCGCTTGCCGAAAAATTAATCGTATCCGCTCCCAATCGCTTCTCCGCCAACTCAAATGAAATTCTCGTTCGAGTAGAATTTTCAAAAAACAAATTGACAATCGACGTATCCCTCAAGGTAGGTACCTTCTTGATAGGGCGCTTCAATACCTCCTTAAAATTATCGGCAGTACGAAATATAAGCTCTATATCATTCGCATTCAAATCCTTGATACCTAACAAATGTTTCGTTGACAATGCCATATAATTTCCTTTAATTCGTTTCTCTATTTTGTTCTATACCGGTGCTGCCAAAGCCCCCCTGCCCTCTGGACGTTTCGTTCAGCACCTCTACCTCTTCCCACACGACACGCTCATAGCGATGCAGCACTAATTGGGCTATTCGATCACCAGGCAATATTGTCTGCGCCTCAGTACTCAGATTTACCAGCAGCACCATGATTTCCCCTCTGTAATCACTATCGATTGTACCCGGTGTGTTTAAGCAAGTAATCCCCTTTTTCAAAGCCATACCGCTACGAGGCCTCACTTGCGCTTCATACCCCACCGGCAAGGATATCGACACACCCGTAGGTATCAGCCTTCGCTCTAAGGTATGCAATACCACTTCCTTATCAATATCCGCATACAAATCCATTCCAGCAGCCCCTTCGGTCTGATACGCCGGCAGAGGGTAGCGTCCACTCGATGTAATACATACTTTCGTCATACAATCCATGTCTGATAGTGGGCACAAATATAGTCACTAGTAATTTCAATACGAGTCCTTTTTTCAAAATTCAAGAGATATACTTACAGGGGCTATCCACGCTCTACCTATTCTCATCCTCTCTCCGTCCCTTACGGGGTGCGCTATCGCTCCCGTGCTTCGCCAAAGGCTTCGCACCGCCTCCTGCGTCGGCGCCCTTCAGGCACGGCAGCCATTCGTCGCATTAACACCTTCATCGGTCTGTAATTTGGTACTATTTCGATTCTATTCTAACCCACACTATTCATGTGCCAAGGTATTCACAATAGCCAAAGTCTGATAGATATCCACAGATCTATTCGCCCATCTATTGATCATACGCTGCTACGATATAGGTGCAGTATGCATACAATCCTAAATGCAATCTATCATTTACACAAACAAAGCAAATAGAGTATGATCTTCCACTAGCTCTTCGTCGCAGTAACCAATTATTCTCATCATGCACTAGTATACTCGCACAGACCGCTCATAATAGCTACTCCGATTAGCGGCTGCCATGCCCGGAGGACGGCGAGGTACGAGCCGGTTGCGCCCCTGAAGGGGCGCAACGGCACTCCGGAGGGGATGGATATCCGATCCATGATTGATTAACGGTTGAGAGCCCCAAATGTTTAATCACTTTAACGTAGAGTTATGCACATTTTTAATAATTCCTTAGCATTACGATAGCTGCCGTATTACCTTTGCAACTACTTGACTGATACACTCATATTTTAAAGCACATATGGAACCCAGCGTAAAAATATTTTCGGGCAACTCGGCACCCGCTCTTGCAGAAAAACTAGCCGAACTCTATGGTACAGAACTTGGTAAAGTGACCATCCAAAAATTTTCTGACGGCGAATTCCAACCCGTATTCAACGAAAGTATCCGAGGTGATTATGTTTTTTTGGTTCAAAGCACTTATGCCCCTACCGATAATCTGATGGAACTCCTGATGATGATCGATGCCGCTCGTCGTGCTTCGGCCGGCTACATTACAGCGGTTATCCCCTACTTCGGATTTGCCCGCCAAGATCGTAAAGATAAGCCCCGTGTGAGCATTGCCTCTAAGCTAGTCGCCAATCTTCTTACTACTGCCGGTGCCAACCGTATCATGACTATGGATCTTCATGCACCTCAGATACAAGGATTCTTCGATATCCCTGTCGACCACCTTGACAGCTCCGCTATCTTCATCCCCTACATCGAAAATCTGAATATCCCCAACCTCACTTTTGCCTCCCCCGATGTAGGCAGTACTAATCGTGTACGTGAAGTAGCCAGCTACTTTGGTGCCGATATGGTCATCTGCGACAAACAACGCAAACGTGCCAATGAAGTAGCTTCTATGACCGTTATCGGTGATGTGCAAGACAAAGACCTTATCCTCATCGATGATATATGTGATACCGCAGGTACCCTTACCAAGAGTGCAGCTATGCTAATGGACAAAGGCGCCAAAAGCGTTAGAGCTTTCTGTACTCATCCGGTACTCAGTGGAAGTGCTTATGAAAATATCGAAAACTCCGTACTCAGCGAATTGGTAGTATGTGATACCATTCCAATGAAAAAACAAAGTAATAAAATCAAGGTGTTGAGCTCTGCCGAATTGTTCTCTATTGCCATCCGAAATGTACATGAGAATAAATCAATCAACTCACTTTTTATCCACAGCCAACTCAAAGAAAGATTACGCAATAGCGTAATTGCCGAATAATACATAAACTATTTTTCTAAGTATAGACTCTATAATCAATTACATTCATGGGAAGAATATTTGAAGTACGTAAAGCCGCCATGTTTGCCCGATGGGACAAAATGGCTAAAAACTTTACCCGAATTGGAAAAGAAATTGCCATTGCCGTCAAAGCCGGTGGCCCCGACGCCGAAAACAATCCGGCACTCCGCCGATGTATGCAAAATGCCAAAGCCGTCAACATGCCCAAAGACAGAGTGGAGGCTGCTATCAAGCGAGCGATGGGTAAAGATATGGCTAATTATGACGAAATCGTCTACGAAGGCTTTGGCCCTCATGGAGTAGCCATACTAGTAGAATCTGCTACGGACAATGGCACTCGAACAGTTGCGAATGTAAGAGCAATATTCAATAAAGGTAATGGTGCACTCGGTACGAGTGGCAATGTATCATTCCTTTTTAATAGAATGGGTGAATTCAAACTAAAAAATGAAAATATCAATATCGAAGAACTCGAATTAGAAGCCATCGACTTCGGTATGGAAGAAATAGGCGAAGATGAAGAAGGACATATCATTATACGGAGCTCTTTCAATGAATTTGGCAAAATGAGTGACTTCCTGGAGTCGAAAGGCCTTACCCCATTGCAAGCAGAACTTACTCGCATCCCTACCACTACCGTTGAACTTTCGGAAGAACAAGCTAAAGAGGTACTGGAACTAGTAGATAAACTGGAACAAGATGAAGATGTACAAAAAGTATATCACAATCTAAAGTAATGACAAACCACAGCACAACTCGCTTATTATAGTCTGAAATCTGATTGGTTGACACTATCTCATTTTACTAAAAAAGCTGTACATTAGAGGTCTCATTTTGTTTGCAAAGTGACTTCCTGTTTTATCCCAATGAATATTGATATTGTGTTCAGTATATGGGCTATAATAAGGCATAAATGCGGATAAATTCATCGGATCTCTCCATGTTATAACTATCTGTTGTCACTTTTCACAAACGCTGTATGAGGTAGGTATTTCTTTTAAAATAAACTATTGTCAATGCAAAAACTAAGTCTTTTCCTATTGCTGAATGTACTACTCCTAGCCGCTTTCTATAACTTACACCATGTCGACAAACCGATTGAGGCTCGTGCACATGAATCGCTCGAAGAAAGTGAAGCAAAACATCTACAAATAAGGAATATGCTATGTGACCCCCTCACCGGCGAGATACCTCTTGGCTTCCGACAAAGAGAACTACAATTTGTACAAAAAATGGATGAACAAGGTGCTCTTTTCAAAAAAAGCCGATCGGCCACCTGGACATCAAGAGGCCCTTGGAACGTAGGAGGTCGTACTCGCACAATGGCTATTGACCTACACGACGAAAATCACCTGATCGCCGGTGCCGTATCGGGAGGTATATGGCAAAGCTTTAATGCCGGACAGACATGGCAAAAAGTCACTCTCCCCAACGATCATCCCGGATGTGTGAGTATAACTCAAGATCCACGTCCAGGCAAAGGTCATATCTGGTACGCACTCTCGGGTGAACTTTATGGTACTTCTGCCAGCGGTGGGGGTGCCTTTTATCTGGGCGATGGCGCTATGCTCTCTACCGACAATGGCAACACCTGGCGTTCTCTGGAAGCTACCGCTCAAGGCACTCCTAATAGTTTCACCTCCTCATTTCAGGGCGGATGGCGCATAGCCGCCTCACCGGTCGATACGGTAGCTGCCTGTGTGTACATGGCTACCTATGGCTATATATGGCGCAGTACTGATACCGGCCATACCTGGAAGGTGGTGCTGGGTGGAGGCAATAATCAGGCCTATTTTACCGATGTAGTGGTTACAAGCAAAGGCATCGTATATGCGGCACTTAGTAGTGGTAGTGCCATTAAAGGTTTTTATCGATCCGGTGATGGAGTGAACTTTGTCAATATCACTCCCTCTTCGCTCAAAAGCTATGATAGAACAGTGATAGGCTTAAATCCGAACAATGAAAATGAAGTGTTTTTTATGAGCGAATTGCCCTCCGATACAAGTGGTGGAGTCACAAGCACTAATTACGAAGGCACAAAAGAATATTTATCCTTGTTTCGATACAATTATCTCAGTGGTGATGGTAGTGGAAATGGTGGCGTATGGACGAATCTATCCGCCAATTTACCTATTTATTCCACGTTCTCCTTCGAGCGTCTCAATACACAAGGGGGGTATGATATGCATGTCACGGTACAGCCCGGTACGAATCATATCTTTATCGGCGGCACAAATCTTTACCGCTCATCAGACGCTTTACTTTCAGCTGAAAATACTACTCAAATAGGTGGCTATTCACTGGGCTCTATTCAAGGAAACTGGGATGTTTACCCTAATCATCATCCGGATCAGCACGAAGTCTATTTTCTGAAAAGCGACCCTAATAAAGCCTATTCAATATCGGATGGAGGTGTCCGCTTCACCGATAATATCAATGCAGCCAATGTGCAATGGAAAGATGTGAGTATGGGTTATATTACCTCCCAATTCTACACTGTAGCTATTGACGAATCGAAAGCTTACGACCAATGGATACTCGGTGGCCTACAAGATAATGGCAATTATATTACTCGTACTTCTCAGCTCACTTCAGACTGGAATATGACTATCAACGGCGATGGCTCCTATAATTATATCGCTCCCAACAGAGCTTTTTATATCATCAGTACGCAGCTTGGCAACACTCGCAAAGTGCTGCTCGATGAGCGCGGGAGTGTACTAGCCCGACGCAGAATAGACCCTGACAGTATAGACCGAAATACCTATAACTTTATCAATCAATTGTATGTAGATCCCAATGACAATAATACCTTATACATGGGCGTTGGCAAACGACTCGGACGACTTGATCAATTGAATAAAATAGCTGTAGACAACAATACCAGTAAACTCAATGGTGCTTGGGTGTTTTCAGATTCTATTTCTACTCCCAATATTTCTGCCACAAATCTCTCCAAAATAACAGCTATAGGCATCTCCAAATCTCCGGCAGATGTAATCTATATTGGTACTAATAGCAGAGATATCTACAAAGTTGAAAATGTTCGAAGCAACCCTATGTCGCTCAAAAAACTGAGTACCTTTCGACTGCCTAGTGGCGGCTATACCAGCAGTATTGCCGTAGATCCTACAGATGCCAATAAAGTGCTGATCTGCTATTCGAACTACAATATCAATTCCTTATTTTACACTGAAGATGGTGGCGATAACTGGTTTTTGGTAGGAGGTAATCTTGAAGGGAATGACAATAGTAGTGGTGGTAATCCTAGCACACGCTGTGTCAATATCCTTGTGCACCCCAATGGCAAAAAGACCTATTTTTGTGGTACCAGTGTAGGGCTATTCAGTACAGATACTCTCATCAAAGGATCCTCTTCCAACAACCCTACGATGTGGACACACGAGAGCCCACAACTAATCGGCGCCAATGTAGTGACCGATATTCGGGTGCGACAAAGTGATGGATATGTAGTAATAGCGACTCATGGGAATGGTGTGTTTGAATCCTACTATACCGGCAACACGCCTCCCACTCCATTCGACGCCGACAATGCGATAAACATCTATCCTAATCCTGCTTCATCTTTATTCTTCCTTTCCTTTAGCAATGATATAGAACAACGACTTAGGGCAGACTTAATCGATGTGTCGGGCAGAAAAGTACTCAGCATTAGCGATCAATTGTACAAAAAAGGAACCTATACGCTGAAAGTTCCTACAGATCGTTTGCCAAATGGTCTGTATTTTGCCGTTGTTTATTATTCATCTACACATAAACCCTACACCCAACGAGTCATTGTAAGACATTAAACACATGAAACCATTGATTAAAAGATATTCTATTTGCTTGCTTGTACTATTATTTACAGCTTGCGAGGAGCAGTTTACACCCAAACCAAGAGGCTATTTTGCTATTGATTTTCCGAATAAAGAATATACTTCCTTTCTGAATACTGCTTATCCCTATTCGTTCGAATATCCTCACTATGGCCAAATCGTAAAGGATACGCTATTTTTTGGAGAAAAAACGGAAAATCCCTGGTGGATCAATATTGATTTCCCAAGCTTGGGAGGCAAGATATATTTGAGCTACAAAGCGATCAATTCAAATCAAACACTGGCAAATCTGCTCGAAGACTCTTATCAGATGTCGCACTATCATACGAAGAAAGCGGACTATATCAATGAGCCTGAATTTCATACTGAGCATGGTGTGCACGGACTATTTTATGAAGTAGGTGGCAATGCAGCCTCTGCTTTACAATTCTATGCTACGGATTCACATAAGCATTTCATCAGAGGGGCTTTGTACTTTGACGTAACTCCCAATGTAGATTCGCTCAAGCCTGTCAATGAATTTTTACGAAAAGATATTATTCACCTTATAAACACGCTTCACTGGACCCCATGATTATAATTGATGACATACTGATATCGGACGAAATACTCAATGAAGAATTTGTATGCAACCTCTCTGCTTGCAAAGGAGGCTGCTGTGTAGATGGCGATGCCGGTGCTCCTCTCGATAAGAGCGAACTCAAAGAAATAAAAGAAGCCTACAAAGTCATCCGACATGAACTTTCGGAAGAGGCTTTGAATGAAATCAAAAGATCGGGGCCTTATACGCAGGATAGCTTTTTTGGCTATGTAACACCTGCTATCAATGGTGGAATATGTGTGTATGGCTATACGGATGGAGATGGCATCGTAAAATGCCTGATCGAAAAAGCCTATAACGAGGGGCGTATCTCTTTCAAAAAGCCTATCTCTTGCCATTTGTATCCTATTCGAGAGGTGCGAAATGAAAACTATAAAGCGCTCAATTATGAGCCTCGTGAAACGCTGTGTGCTCCGGCCTGCAAACTAGGTGAAAAGCTACAAGTTAAAGTGTATTCGTTTTTGAAAGAACCATTGATCCGTCGTTTTGGTGAAGATTTTTACCATGCGCTGGACGAAATCGCTTCCATGAATAGAGAGTAAGCCTCCGACTACACGGTATTAGCTTGGCTGAATAGAGAGTAAGACGATGAAAATTAGCCTTGATCGCAGCGGCATCCCCGAAGCAGCGTTGCTCCGTGCGTGGGGCGAAGGGATATAGCGGAGAGCAAGAAGTGGCTCGATATAGTTCGGATGACGAGCTCCTCAATTTCAATATATTTACTTGCTTACATAGATTTCAATTCGGACACAAGATCTTGCAGCACTTTTTTGGCATCGCCGAAGAGCATCGATGTTTTGGGTTGGAAAAACAATGCATTTTCGATACCGGCATATCCCGGCTTCATACTACGTTTATTGACAATCACATGAGAGGACAACTCTACATCGAGGATAGGCATACCATAGATGGGTGAAGAAGGGTCGGTCTTGGCAGCAGGATTGACCACATCATTCGCACCCAGTATGAGCACCACATCAGTCTGTGCAAATTCCGGATTGATTTCTTCCATTTCTTTGAGCTTATCATATGATACATCCGCTTCTGCCAACAATACATTCATATGTCCGGGCATACGACCTGCTACGGGGTGTATAGCATAAGTCACTTGTACGCCTTTTTCATCGAGTACTTTTTCCAGTTCGTGACAGGTATGCTGGGCTTGTGCCACGGCTAAGCCATAGCCGGGTACGATGACTACATTTTTGGAATAGGCCATGAGCACTGCCGTGTCGCTGAGCGATATTTCTTTGTAAGTACCTCCGGATTCTACACTGGCGCCTCCGGATTTGTTGCCACCAAAGGCTCCCACGATGACATTGGTAAGTGAACGATTCATGGCTTTGCACATGAGTATGGTCAGTATAGTACCCGCCGAGCCTACCAAGATACCACCGGTAAGCATGACCGGATTGTCGTACAAAAATCCACCAAAGGCAGCAGCTACTCCCGTAAAGGAGTTGAGCAATGAGATAACGACCGGCATATCGGCGCCTCCGATAGGCATCACAAAAAGTATTCCGTACAAGGCCGCAATCGCAAACAGTGTCCAAAATAATATCACTATATCGGTACCACTTATCTGTGCCATAATATCGACGATGATAGCTGTAATGACCAATAGTAGTCCAATATTGACCACTTGCTGAGCCGGCAACACCTTGTCTTTGACATTGCCATTGAGCTTACCAAAGGCAACCATACTACCCGTAAATGACACAGTACCTATCACAAGTCCAAGCAGAATAGTGAGCAATATGAGGGAGCTGCTTTGGGTATGAATTGCTATCTGAGCTTGCACTGCATTCATAATTTCGGTGATACTACCTCCTTCGACGTTGACTTCGTAGCCATCGGTTCGCTCATGCATGAGATGCTTAAATTCTACAATAGAAATAATAGCGGCACAAGCACCACCCATACCATTGAACAGACTCACCATCTGTGGCATGGCTGTCATCTCTACTCGCTTGGCCATGAGGGTACCGGATACAGTACCAATGATTAGCCCTCCGAAAATCCATAAATAATTGCCGAGCTTTTGCCCTTGTTCATTTTCGTACAGAAAAATAGTAGCTAAGATAGCTATCGTCATACCTATTGCGGCGTAAAGATTTCCTCTTCGGGCCGTATCAGGGTGAGAGAGCATCTTGAGTCCTACGATAAAGGAGATGCTACCAATCAGATAAGAGAGTAATAATATAAAATGTTGCATATAGTCTTATTCGTTTTCGTTGAAGATTATTTTTTTGCTTTCTTTTTAGAAAACATTTCGAGCATTCGATCCGTTACCACAAATCCTCCCACTACATTGAGTGTGCCGAGTATCACGGCCAGGAAACCCAATACTAGTGCCAAATAATTGTCGCTTTCTGCTTGTCCCATTACGATGATAGCACCGATGATCACCACACCATGTATGGCATTGGCGCCACTCATAAGTGGAGTATGAAGTACGGAGGGTACACGAGAGATCACTTCAATACCCAGAAAAATAGATAGGATAACCAAGGTTATCATATCATAATGTGTGGCAAAAAAATCAATAAATGAATCCATATCTGTCAGAATTTAATAGATAAAAAAAATTATGATAAAAGGGCAGCTACTCGATCATTAGACACCTTACCTGCATGTGCAACACAGGTTTCTCTGACCAGCTCATCCTCAAAGTTGAGATGAAGATTCCCTTCTTTATCTACGATTAGTTTGATAAAATTGAAGATGTTTTTTCCGTACATTTTGCTGGCATCGGAGGGCATCAGGGAAGGTAAATTGGAATTACCAATGATTCGTACGCCATTCACCATCGTCGATTCATTGTTTTTGGTAAAGTTGGTATTACCTCCTGTGGCGGCAGCCAGATCAATGATAATACTACCATTACGCATGGAGTGAATCATTGCATCTGTCAATAATATAGGTGCTTTCTTACCGGGTATTTGCGCTGTTGTGATAATAATATCCGCCTTAGCCACACTCTCTGCAATTTTCTGCTGCTGACGTTGTTTGTACTCTTCGCTTTGCTCTACGGCATAGCCTCCGGCAGCACTGGCATCTGCAGCTCCTTCTACCTCTACAAATTTGGCACCAAGGCTTTGCACTTCTTCCTTCACGGCCGGGCGTGTATCAAAAACTTCTACTACGGCTCCTAATCGCTTGGCAGTAGCTATAGCTTGCAAACCGGCTACACCGGCTCCTAATATTAGCATTTTGGCAGGGGCTATACTACCTGCGGCGGTCATAAACATCGGAAAATATCGGCTATACTCCGAGGCTGCCAGTAATACCGCTTTGTACCCGGCAATATTGGCTTGAGAGCTGAGCACATCCATCGACTGTGCCCGGGTAGTACGAGGTATCACATCCATACTGAATACGGTAGTACCCTGCGAAGCCCACGAGGCCACTTGATTGAAATGAAATAAGGGTTGATACACTCCCAGAATCATTTTGCCGGCTGGTACATCCTGTGGCATTTGAATCTGCAGCAGCAAGTCGGAGCTACGCATCACTTCCTCTCTACTACACACTGCCGCGCCTACTTGCGAATAGGCATCATCGGCTGCATAGGCTTGTGCACCGGCACCCGTCTCTACAGCTACCTTGAGATTGAGCTTGATAAACTGGTTCACGATTTCGGGCAGAGCCGACACCCTGTTTTCGCCCGATGGTTCTTTTAGTATTCCTATTTGCATCGTATAAAATAAGGCACAACTTAGCGTTTTTTTTTCATATTTCACAGTATTTCTAGCAATTAATCCTTTTGTCATCCTATAGCTTACTATTACTATATCTAAAGATAGCCTCAAAAGATCTCATCGTATAATGCAAATAAAAATTGCGTTTGACATAGATTAATTAATATTTTCGCAGCTGAAAAAAGCGACAGACACTATGCAAAAAGAAATCGTTGTCAGTGGGATACGATCTACAGGATACTTACACCTCGGAAATTACTTTGGTGCCATACGTAATTACATTCGTATGCAAGACGAATTCAACTGCTACTTTTTTGTAGCAGACTATCACTCACTTACCACCCATCCCGATCCCTCACAGCTTCGCCCCAATGTATACCGTGTACTTGCCGAAAATATCGCCTGCGGGCTCGACCCTCACAAGGTAGCCCTCTATGTGCAAAGTGACATCCCCGAAATACCCGAGCTCTACCTCATGCTCAATATGCTCGCTTACAAAGGAGAACTCGAAAAGACGGCCTCCTTCAAAGATAAAGCCCGCCAACAACCTCAAAATGTGAATGCCGGACTACTCACCTACCCCACGCTCATGTCGGCAGATATACTCATACACAAAGCCGTCAAAGTGCCTGTTGGCAAAGACCAGGAGCAACACCTCGAAATGACCCGCAATTTTGCCCAGCGTTTCAACCATCGCTATGGCGATACCTTTCCGGAGCCATACCCCTTCAACTATGGCGAAGAACTCGTCAAAATACCCAGCCTCGACGGCACAGGCAAAATGAGCAAATCCGAAAATGAAAATGCCACCATCTATCTCGCCGACACTGACGATCTGATTCGCAAAAAAATAATGAAAGCAAAAACCGACCAAGGCCCCAGCGAAGAGAATAGTGAAAAACCCGACTATATCGAAAATTTATTTCAACTCATGCGCCTGGTTTCCTCACCCGATACCGTGACCCACTTCGACACCCTATTCCGACAATGCAATATACGCTATGGTGATATGAAAAAACAATTAGCCGAAGATATGGTACAATTCGTAGCCCCTATACGCAACAAAGCAGCCGAACTACAACAAGACACCCATTACCTTCAACAACTCATGCTTATGGGCAAAGACAAAGCCCGACAAAGTGCTGCAAACACCCTGGCCGAAGCACGCAAGAAAATGGGAATCCACTTTTATACCTAACATTACAACTATTTCACACTCAAAACTCGTACTTTAGCAACGTATTCAACACATCATGGGCAACACTCCAATAAAACACATCGCCATCGCCGGTAATATCGGTGCCGGAAAAACTACACTTACCAAAATACTTGCCAAGCACTTCAACTGGTCGCCCCATTTCGAAGATGTAGAAAACAACCCCTACCTCAACGATTTCTACAACGATATGCATCGCTGGAGTTTTAATCTCCAAATATTTTTTCTCAACAGCCGCATCAAACAACTCGTCGATATCCAAAAAGGCGACCAAGTCGTTATTCAAGATCGCACTATCTACGAAGATGCCTACATCTTCGCTCCCAACCTCCACGAAATGGGTCTCATGAGCAAACGCGATTTTGAAAACTACAAAAACTTCTTCGAAACCCTCAAAACCCTCGTCAACCCACCCGACTTACTCATTTATCTCAAAGCCAGCGTACCTACCCTCGTAGGTCAAATCCAAAAGCGAGGTCGCGAATACGAAGAAAATATCCGCCTCGACTACCTCAAACGCCTCAACGAATATTACAATAACTGGCTCGACCACTACAGCGACGGTCGCCTTCTCGTGATCGATATCGACAAAACCAACTTCGCCGACGAAAAAGAAGACCTCGCCAAAGTCATCAGCATGGTCAATGCCGAAGTCAACGGTCTCTTTTAGCATAGCAAACAGATACAGGGGCTATCATCGCCCTAACCTCTAATCAGCCACTCTCCGTCCCTTACGGGGTACGCTACCGCTCCCGTGCTCCGCCTGTAGGCTTCACACCGGCTCGTACCTCGCCGCCCTCCAGGCACGGCAGCCATCCGGCGCAGTAGCAGCGGTCGGCGGTCTGAGCGAGAGAGTTGATCGATTCTAGTGTGGAAAATTGAATAAA
>DAIUCL010000022.1:0-21332 GCA_036846185.1 Chitinophagaceae bacterium | reverse complement strand
CTATCCGAATCCGGCGGGCGATAAACTCTACTTGCGAGGAGATAGGCCAAACGAATGTCCTAAAGAACTGTATAATGCAATAGGCGTGCTACAGCTTCGTACTCATGCCATAGAGATAGAGGTGGGGCACTTGCCTCGTGGTATGTACTACCTCAAATGGGGGAGTGGGGTACGAAAGGTGATATTGGAATAGCATACTTTGGGGATGGATTATCTTCAAATGAATAATTAATACGACAAAGGTGTACCAATAGATAGCATCAAGAAGTTTTGAGAGGTGATAGAAAGGTGAAATATGAGTCAAAAGCGGAGCTGATTACAAATAGAATGCTCGGTCACATAAATACGATGCAGTATGAGTTGACGATAAGATGATAGGCAGATGTATGCTGAGAGGCTGCCGTGCCTGGAGGGCGCCGAGGCACGAGGCGGTGCGAAGCCTTGGCGAAGCACGGGAGCGACAGCGTACCCCGTAAGGGACGGATCGAAGAGGAATAGGGTAGTGCGATGACAGCCCCTATATGGGTTAATCTAATTGTAGTACATCTTGCATGGTATAAATACCTTTTTTGCCGGCCAAAAACTCAGCAGCCATGACGGCGCCACTAGCAAATCCTTCGCGGGTGTGAGCGGTATGAGTGATCTCTATGGAGTCGATGGGGCTATGCCAGGCGATGCGGTGGGTGCCGGGTGCGGGATCGATGCGAAGCGAGTGGATAGGGAGTGAGCCTTCGACCTGATGTTCATGATTGTGCCAGTGATTTAGATGGGTGGAGTATTGAAGTATTTGCTCGGCCAGGGTGATAGCAGTGCCGCTGGGGGCATCTTTTTTGTGTGTGTGATGAATTTCTTCGATACTAGGCGTGTAGCTGAGTTGATTAGCCATGAGTCGAGACAAGAGCTTATTGATTTCAAAAAACAAATTTACCCCGATGGAGAAGTTGCTGGCATACAAAAATGCGCTTTGGTGAGCTTGGCAGATTGCTTGTGCTTCAGGCAGCTTGTCGAGCCAGGCGGTGGTGCCGCAGAGGGTAGGGATACCTGCTTGCAGGCACTTGCTCACATTATGAAAGGCAGTATCGGGTTTGGAAAATTCAATACAGACATCTGCTTTTTGGAGGTGTTCGCTAGTGAATTCGTCTTGATTCTGGCTTCCTATTTTCAGAACGATTTGGTGGCCTCTTAGGAGTGCAATTTGTTCTATGGCTTTGCCCATTTTACCATATCCTATCAGTGCTATTTTCATACGTAGAGTGTTTAGAAATGTAATGCAAGTTTTATACCTGCTTGGCCTCTGGGGTCTATGTAGGGGCTGGTGTGCAGGCTGATGTCGCGTCCCATATCGAAGGTGCGTAGGTGAGCGGATACGAAGGCATCCAGTATATTGAGCATGTATCCGGCGGTGATGGCTAACACGGTATATTCGGTATAGCTCCGGTAGGTACGACGGAGCAGGTTGAGGTCTTCGAGGGTATATTGCGAAAAGCTGTCGGTGGTAGCGGGGTCGAAATCGATACGACTAAAATACGCTTTTTTGTAGGTTTGATACTGCGATGCATTGAAATAGAGAAGTCCACCCATGGCGGCAAAGCCTGCGTAGATGATTCCTGTTTTCCAGTACTGTCTGTTGTAGATTTGGCCGAGTCCGGGCATGATACCTGAGTAGAGGGCGGCTCTTTTGGGGTATGGTACTTTGGGCTTGAAGCTGAAGTAATCGGTGGGAGTAGCGGGGAGCGAAGCTGAAGGGGCTTGGGTGAGGGTGTCTTTATCAGAATAGCTGCCTGTACTATCTTTAGGGTTGCTCTGTGCCGATGCATGGATAAAGTGAAGGAGCAGCAGCCCGCAGCATAGCGTATGAAGTAAGAAACGATGCATCGGGTGCAAGTTACAAATTCATTTTATCTAAAATACGTTCGAGGTCGTTATCGTTGTAATATTCTATGGTGATGACTCCTTTGCCTGATTTGCTTCTGTTGAGTGCAACTTTGGTAGAGAGATGAGAGGCGATTTGGTCTTGGATACGTTTGTAAGCCGGTGGCAGATCGTTGGTTGTGGGTTTTTTGGATCTTGCTTTGTCCGAAGTGTTTTTTTGGAAGGATTTGATGAGTTCTTCGGTTTGGCGAACGGATAGTTGTTTGTCGATAATTTCTTTTACGGCCACCAGTTGCTGTTCGATATGTTCTAGCCCTAGCAAGGCTCTTGCATGCCCCATGCTGATGTCTTTGTTGCGAAGATTGACTTGTATTGAAGGGGGTAGTTTGAGAAGTCGGATATAATTGGTCACAGTGCTGCGTTCCTTTTTCATTCTATCGGCAACTTCCTCTTGGGTGAGATTACATTCGGTCATAAGACGTTTGTAAGCGAGGCCAATTTCGAGTGCATTGAGGTCTTCGCGTTGGAGATTTTCGAGCAGTCCCATTTCGAGGATCTCTTGGTCGTTGGCCGCACGGATATAGGCAGGTATGTCGGTTTTGCCGGCTATTTTTGATGCTTTGAATCGTCGTTCGCCGGAGATGAGTTGGTATTTTTTGCCACTAGTTTTAACTACGGTTATAGGTTGGATGATATCATGTAGTTTGATCGATTCGGCCAGTTCTTGGAGGGCAGTTTCATCGAAGTGTCTGCGGGGTTGTTTGGGATTGACCTCTATGAGTTGGATAGGGATACGAGAGATGCTGCCTACGAGAATTTCCTCGTTGGAGGTAGAGGCCTTGTTGAAAGCGTTGACTTCGTCTTTGATATTGCCAAGCAGGGCACCAATGCCTTTGCCTATTTGTGCTTTAGAGTTTGGTTTATTGCTCATTATCTTCTATTTCGATGATTTTATCGCTATTTTTTATTTTGGTCATATCATTACGTTGGAGTATTTCACGAGCCAGGTTCAGGTAATTGAGAGCACCGGTGGATACTGCGTCGTATAATAATACAGGTTTGCCAAGACTGGGGGCTTCGCCCAAGCGGGTGTTTCGGTGTATGATGGTATTGAAGACCGAGTCGTCAAAGTGGTTTTTGACTTCTTCTACTACTTGGTTGGACAGGCGAAGTCTGCCATCGTACATCGTCATGAGGATACCTTCTATAGCGAGGTGTTTGTTGAGTCTGGATTGAACTATTTTGATCGTGTTGAGGAGTTTTCCAAGTCCTTCAAGTGCGAAGTATTCGCATTGTACGGGTATAATAACACTATCGCTGGCGGTGAGGGCATTGACGGTGATGAGACCTAGTGAGGGAGAGCAGTCGATGATAATAAAGTCGAAGTCATCTTTTATTTCGCTGAGTACTTGATCGAGTTTTTTTTCGCGATTGGGATGATTGATGAGTTCTATTTCGGCGCCCACCAGATCGAGGTGCGAAGGGATAAGGGATAGGTTGGGTGTTTCGGTTTGCAGGATAACTTGCTTAGCGGGGGTATCATTAACTAGGCAGTCGTAAATACTGAGTTGGATATTGCGAAGGTCAAATCCGTTGCCGGTAGTGGCATTGGCTTGTGGGTCGCAGTCAATGATTAAAGTCTTAAAATCTAATACAGCCAGACTACATGCCACATTGATGGCGGTAGTGGTTTTGCCTACTCCTCCTTTTTGGTTAGCGATTGAAATTATTTTTCCCATGACGTACAAAATTGTAACGAAAAGACCAAAAATTGAATTTTAGTTATGCACCGATTAAATGTTGATATCTGGGGGTACAAATATTTTCTTAATAGGACTTCTATGAAAAGTATGACTTGATGAGTAGTCTGCGTTTTATGTGACGTTTTGTAGCCTCTATGAATGGAATTGTAAAAATATTTGTGTGGCCTTTAGTGACTTTTATGAATATTCAACCATTCTCTAAATGAGGAGAAAATATATTTAAAAGTGTATTTAAAGGAAGATTTTTCATTATTGATGAGATTTTTTCGGGTTAGATACTCGAGTACCCTGTAATCGGTAGCATGATGAATAGGAAGGAGTATGGCGATTAGGATAACTTTTACGACCATTATTTTCAGAGGTTCTCCATGAGCCCAATTGTGTATTTTGGTGTCGAGTAGAAATACAATAAATTCAAAAACCATCACAAACGTTATATAACTGAAGGCTTTGAGTATCCCGCGAGGTATGCGATATCTGCTAAGTAGCACCAGTGCCATAAGAGCTAGTAGTATACAGGCAATGATGATGATCACTTGAAAGTTGGATTTGCGATTTTGTATGATTTCATCTTTTTCTTTTTGTAGTTGGTTTAATCGGTTGAGATTTTCTAATTCTATTTCATCGAGGATATCATTGTATGTCAGTCAAAATAACTGCTCATTCGCATGTGAAATAGTGTTGAATGCTACTATTTTATAGTAATATTTTCAACTAGTTAATGAGAAAAATATCTTGATGATATGTGAATAACTCATAGCAATACAAAATTACTTATTTGACTTTTGCAAAGCTTGCATATATTTTTAGTTATATACGCTAGTAAATGTAGTGGAGCAAATTGTCCATATTAACTGCTAAGTAATATATCGCATGGGGAATAATAATCGGTGAAGCGGGGCGCTCTCAAAATTGTTGCAAATAATCATACTTTTCGACATACCAGGATGCATTTAGAAGCGTCTATCAATGTGGTTGCAAATAGGTAATAATCTCCTCCATCTGCCAACTTCAACTTTTTTCGAAGTAAATCACTGCTGTCAGGGAAGTTTCGAACAGTCAAATGTGCTTGATAGGGTGATAATATTTTCGAAAGTGCTTTTTCGTTAACTACTTCTATTGCATCTATAACAAAAACTCTGCCCGGAAAGTCTTTTAGAAGTGTATCGGATGTAAACAAATGGGTGTTGGGGTGGAGTTTTTTCAGTCCATAGGTTTCGCACAATGGTTGATACATAGATAACTTGTGTATACAAGGATTCGGTTCATAAAGGTAACTGCGTGGAGAGGAGTATTGTATGGCCATTTGCTGGATTGCGCCAGGAGTTTGAGAGAGAGTATAATTTCTATCCAGATCTACAGCATGATGAGTGACTGCCACCGGGTAAGAGGTATCTTCCAGCAGGAGTAATAATTCCTTACATTCGCCTCCTGCACACACAGCATAGGTATGTGTGATGAAACGAAGTTGTTGCTCCGCATCTTTCAAATCCAGCATAGGGGATAGTTTGACTAGCACTTTTTTGGCTTTTTGAATCAATAAGGACTCCAGCAAAATGAGATTAGGTTCGCAATCTTGTAGTTTGAATACTTTTTTGCCTGAATAATCTCTGCGAGAGGGGTCGATATAGGCAACATCTAGCGAATGATTGTCCATGGAATGAAGCGCAGCGGTGGCATCTATTCCTTTGTAATGTTTTGTATTAGTGATTTTAAAAATTGATTTGTAGTTGTATTCAACTAAGTCGGCTAATGCTACATTAGGCTCAACGAGCAAAAATTCATTGAAACGAGGTGCGAGAAAGTAACTGTCCACACCAAACCCTGCACTCAAGTCTACTCCTCGCTTACCACTCACAAGACTCGCTTTGAAACGAGCCGTTTTTTCGGATGAGGACTGCTCCAAGTGAATGGATGGGGGTAAATGTATACCCTCCGTTTTGCAAATTGTAGGTAGTTTTTTTTCGAATTGTTTTCGAATGATTAGTTGTGAAATGAGTTGTTTTTGATGTGCGTTTCTGTTTTTACGCAACAATTCGGCGTGGAGATCGACTCCTTCCAATTCTCTCAAAAAAGAATAGTCGTCTTCTGTAAATTCATAGACACTCATAGGCAAAGTAAAGAAAATTTGTTAATATTAGCGAATTAAATAGAGAGAGAAGGTATTACGAATGAACACTTCTGAGCCTAGTGGTTAGTATTGTCTTTCGGATAGGTTGATATTTTTGTCAAATGGTTAGCTGTTATGCATCTTATTCTTTTTGTGACTGAAAAACTTTGTTAAATGAAACAAAGCAAGATGGTGGCAAAACGCATTTGTACGTAACTTGCGCCAATATGAAGTATATTAGTTGGCTTAGCTGTTTTTCATTGTTTATCTTATTTTGCTCATTTTCGGAGCTTAAAGGGCAAACACAAACAGAGTCTTTGGATAAAATAATCGCTATAATAGGCGAAAAAATCATTCTTCGGTCAGAGTTGGAAAATACGATAGAAGAGTATATGCGTGAGAGTCCTGAAATGTCGGAATCGGATATGCGTTGTGAATTAATGAACCAATTTTTGACCCAAAAGATACTGATAGAGCAGGCGGCACGAGATAGTGTGATCGTATCTGATGAAGAGATAGAGGGTAATTTGAATAATCGCATTCGTTATTTCATCGCACAGTTTGGCAGTGAGGAGAAGATGGAAGAAGTCGCAGGTAAGTCTATTTATCAGCTTAAAGATGATTATAGAATGATGTTTCGCGACCGACTTACTGCAGAACGAATGCAACAAACCATACTCTCTAATGTAAAAATAACACCACAGGAGGTTAGGGCTTTTTATGATAAAATACCCGTAGACAGCTTGCCATTTTTCCCTTCAATGCTGGAAGTGGGGCAAATCGTATTTAAGCCCAATGTGAATAAGGAAGTAGAAGAATATGCGATTAATAAACTGGAAGAAATCAGAAAGGATATTGTGAGTGGCAAAGTGTCGTTTGATATTATGGCCGGTATTCATAGTGAAGATCCAGGCTCTAAAGATCTTGGCGGTGAGCTGGGCATAATAGGTAGGGATGAACTGGTACCTGAATTTGCGGCGGCCGCATTCAGACTCCAAAATGGAGAAATGTCGCCTATAGTGAAAACAAAATATGGATTTCATATAGTGCAAATGCAAAACAGACAAGGAGAGAAAGCTAAGCTGAGGCATATCCTTATCAAACCCTTGATAACGTCTGACATGGTTAAAGAGGCATTGCAGCGTGCAGATAGTGTAAGAGCCAGTCTTATATCGGGAAAAATGAAATTTTCGGAAGCGGTAGGGAAGTACACGACAGACGATGCAACCAAGATAACAGGTGGTATGTTTACCGATCCTCAAACCGCAGGATCATTGATCGCCCCTGATTTATTAGAGCCGGGCGTAGCTATTGCCATACATGATTTGAAAGTGGGAGAATACTCACAGCCACAAGAATTTGTCGATCCGCAGTCTGGTGACAGGCTGGTGCGTATCATCTATCTAAAAAACAGAACCGAACCTCACAGAGCCAATCTGAAAGAGGATTACAGTCGAATTCAGACCGTAGCCTTGGAGCAAAAAAGAACGGAAACCTTACAGAAATGGATTAATGATAAATTGCCAGAGTTTTATGTGCAAATCGATCATGAATTTAAAGATTGTGAATCCTTGAAAAAGTGGTTTGACACTATTGCCAAAAAAAATAAATAATACCTAACATGTTTACAAACGACGTAGAAGCCGCTAAGGCTTTGCAAGAAAAGTATAAGCAATACAAACAAGCGGTAGCGCAAGTCATTGTGGGACAGCATGAGGTGGTGGAAGGTACGCTGATTGCGATCCTTTGTAATGGACATTCGCTTTTGGTAGGTGTGCCGGGGCTTGCCAAAACACTTTTGGTTAATACCATTGCCGGGGTGTTGGATTTGGGTTTTAAACGTATTCAATTTACACCCGATTTGATGCCTAGTGATATTACCGGTGCTGAAATATTGAATGAAAACAGACAATTTTCTTTTATCAAAGGGCCTTTGTTTTCGAATATTATCTTGGCAGATGAGATTAATCGTACTCCACCCAAAACGCAGGCTGCCTTGCTCGAAGCAATGCAAGAGAGGCATGTGACAATTGGAGGGCAGATGCATGCCTTGCCTTCACCATTTTTTGTATTGGCTACTCAAAATCCAATAGAGCAGGAAGGGACCTATCCATTGCCGGAAGCGCAGCTCGATCGTTTTATGTTTAACATTTGGCTTGATTATCCAAGTTTTGAAGAAGAATTGAAAGTGGTGAAGGCTACTACCTCGGATCATAAAGTGACCTTACAAAAAGTAATGACAGCAGACGAAATATTGTATTTTCAGCAATTGGTACGTCGGGTACCGGTGCCTGATAATGTGATGGAGTATGCAGTATCGCTGGTACATAAGACGAGGCCTAATACGCAGGGCTCCGAATTGGCCCGAACGTATATATCATGGGGAGCTGGGCCCAGAGCCTCACAAAATTTGATATTGGGTGCTAAGTGTAATGCGCTCTTGCATGGCAAATACAGCCCGGATATCGAAGATGTAAAAGCGGTGGCTTTGCCTATACTCCGACACAGAGTAGTGCGCAATTATAAAGCCGAAGCAGAGGGTTTAAGTATTGAAACTCTCATTCACAAGTTGTTCTAAATGGAAGCACTGAGCCACGAATGGTGGTTGTCGCAAGCTTTGCAGGCTATTAAAGAGTTGAAATATGTAGTGACTCAGACCGAATGGGGCTTGTGTGCTGTAGTAGATGTAGAGGCTGTAAAAACTGATATTATTGATAATGTCCCTGTAGTTGATTTTTACTACCTGATGAGTGATGCTCGTATGGCAGCGCATTATTTGCCTATGCCTCCTCCTGATCTGCCGGATTGGTTTTCATCGACTGAGGGTGCTACTATCTATGAGTTTGATGAGCATATAGGGTTGGATACTCACTTCACGTCGCCTTGTGTACGTATCGTAATACCGCAATGTGCTCTCTTGCGGGCATTGGTGAAGAGGATTCGTAAGCCATTGTTGATTATTGCGAATGTCCATCAGGATGAAATGATGTCGTGGTGTGATAGCTTGTATTTGCCTTCGGACTGTATAGCTCAAAATGCTATTGTACGAAAAAGATGGGGCTAGTAGTAGTAGATAATCATATCGTAGTGCTGATGAGTGTAGTATCTGACGCCGGTGGCAGCCTGATGGTAGCGGTACCCCACAGGCGCAAAGGTATGTGAGGCAAGGAGTGGCAGGGCGGCGGAACAGAGCCACGGCCACGACTATGCCTCACTGCCTGCGCGACGAGGAGTACAAGCGGACAGCAGTGCATGCCCCTGATTTGTTGTTTGTTTCTTAATTTATTTTTATATATGTTTGGTAGATGAAAAGGATTTTATGCTGGGTGCTTTTGCTGTGTATGTCATCGATGTTGAGGGCTCAATGTACACTAGGCGATATAAAAGCGTATAGAGAGGCGTATAAAACACAGTTTTTGAAGGATGAGCATAGTCCTTTAGGTAAGCGCGATTTGAGGTATTTGCGTTTTTTTGAACCGGATTGTTCGTTTTGTTATCAAGCCTCTTTTGATCGAATAGTGGATACGGTGGGATTTATGATGATGACTCATAGTGGTAAGGAGAAAAAGTATTATGTGTATGGTAGGCTGCAATGGGAGCACGAAGGGCAAAAGGCTGGTTTGTATGTGTATCAAAGTGATAAATTGATGCATTCTGCTGATAAGTCGGATTATCTTTTTGTGCCATTTTCCGATAATACGAATTATGAGGAGACATTTGGCGGTGGTAGGTATTTGGATTTTCGGATACAAGATATCGTAAATGGGCAATTATGGATAGATTTCAATAAGGCTTATAACCCTTATTGTGCGTACAAAGCAGGTTATGCTTGCCCAATGCCTCCGCAAGAGAATAAGCTGGGTTATAGAGTAGCTGCCGGCGAAAAAATGTTTGGTAAAACTCCTGGAGGACAACATCAACCTTGAGACAATAATCGATAGGTGATAAAAAGAACTATATCAAAATTGGTTATATATTTGCCATGCTATAGTAATTTTGTACATAATCAAACAATAATAGGTTTACGATGCTGCTAACGATAACGATGTCCATGATCATTGGAAAGATAATCTTGATATCCGTCATACTGGGGGGCTCGCTGGGTATAGCGATGTACAGTACATGGGCAGAACGTAAGGTGGCTGCGGTGATGCAGGACAGAAAGGGACCAAACCGAGCCGGTCCATTCGGGATATTGCAACCCTTGGCAGATGGTGTGAAGTTGTTCATGAAAGAAGAAATTATTCCGGCTTTTTCGGACAAATTTTTGTTCATATTAGGGCCATCATTAGCGATGCTGGTCGCTACGATGACGAGTGCCGTGATTCCCTGGGGGCCGGATTTGAAGTTTGCGGATGGTAGTGTTTTTTCTTTACAAGTGGCCGATATCAATATTGGTATTTTATACATTTTTGCGGTGGTGAGTATTGGAGTGTATGGCATCATGCTAGGTGCTTGGGCCTCCAACAATAAATATTCCTTGCTGAGTGGTATACGGGCGGCATCGCAAGCTATATCCTATGAGTTAGCTTTGGGTATCAGCCTTATCGCATTGGTGATGCTCACCGGAAGCTTGAGTATGCGCGACATCGTAGAGCAGCAGCATGGTTTTTGGGATAATGGATATTTTACCTGGAATTTTTTCAAACAGCCTCTTGGTTTTATGATATTCTTTATCTGCTCTTTTGCGGAGCTCAACAGAGCCCCATTTGATATGGCAGAGAGTGAGAGTGAGCTCATAGGTGGGTATCATACAGAGTTTAGCTCCATGAAATTGGGCTTTTATCTGTTTGCCGAGTATATCAACATGTTTATTACCTCGGTGATACTCGCCACACTATACTTTGGAGGATACAATTATCCCGGTATGGATTGGGTAGCTGCCCATGTACCACCGGTCGTATTTTCCTTCATAGGGGTAGGGGTATTGCTTGCCAAAGCCATAGGGTTTATCCTCTTTTTTATGTTCATCCGCTGGACTATTCCACGTTTTCGATATGATCAACTCATGCGTTTGGGTTGGAAGAGTCTTATCCCTTTAGCCTTGGTCAATATGTTGATAACAGGCGCAATCATTTTAATGTTGAACCAATAAAAAATTATCACAAGATGTCTACGACCTTAACCCACAGAGCCAAGCCCGTTGATCGTCATCCGATGACCTTCTCCGAGCGATTATACATACCCTCTATCATGAAGGGGCTGAAAATAACACTCGGACATATCTTTCAAAAGAAAGCAACAATCAGCTACCCGGAAGTGCAACGCCCATTCAGTAGCACCTTCCGTGGCCTTCATATACTGAATCGCGACGAAGAAGGACGAGAGCGCTGTACCGCCTGTGGCCTCTGTGCCTTGTCGTGCCCGGCCGAAGCGATTACGATGGAGTCGGCAGAGCGCAAAGCGGGTGAGGAGCATCTCTACCGTGAAGAAAAATATGCAGCCAACTACGAAATCAATATGCTTCGCTGCATCTTCTGCGGACTCTGTGAGGAAGCTTGCCCCAAAGATGCCATCTATCTCACACAGACGTTTGCACCTGCCAATTACCAACGTCAGGGATTCATTTATAAAAAAGAAGATTTGCTTATTCCTAATCCCAAAGCAACTTCCACTTCTAACTCTTAATTATCATACGATATGCAACCACAACAAATTGCTTTTTGGGTACTGAGTATTTTCACCTTGCTATGTGCTACCGGAGTCGTGATGTCGCGCAACCCCATCACTAGTGTGCTATTTCTGATCATGACCTTTTTTACCATATCCGGTCATTATGTGCTTATGAATGCCCAATTCCTTGCCATCGTCAATATTATAGTCTATGCCGGTGCTATTATGGTACTTTTTCTGTTTGTACTCATGCTCATGAACCTCAATAGCGATACCGAACCACAAAAAAATATGTTGGTACAGTTTGCCGGTGTGCTATCCGGTGGCGTGTTGCTGCTGTCTATGGTTGCCGTCGTTAAGTCTTCGCTGATGGGTATAGAACACATCAACCTCGATATGGCCAATGCAACCGATATAGGGCTCATTCGCAATCTAGGACATACACTCTTTACCGATTATGTATTTCCCTTCGAAGTAGCTAGTGTCTTATTTTTGAGTGCCATGGTAGGCGCCGTCGTACTGAGCAAAAAAGATGAATCTATCCTTACGATAGAAGGCTAAGTTCTCATAAAATTCTACCTATTATTTTTTCAGGAGCTCGCCGACAGTAAGTTATATCGGCCACTTCGAGCTCTACGCTTGTATCTCTGCCGCCCTCAGGGCAGGCAGAGGATACCGCTGCGATCTCGGCTAGGGCTCAAGGACATGTACTTTATGAAGCAGAGAAAATACCCTCATTGTGAAAATTTAGGGTCTGCCGGTTAACATGAAAACTATTGATTTATTGACTTAATGGCTCTATTAGGTTAAATGAATTGCAAGGTATTTTATTCTTATGTTGATACTTACTTTACATCTTTAACCGAGAATTTGCAGAAGAAAATCTAATGCGAACACAAACTACTTCAAACAAAAGCGTTAGCTCGCTTTTTATCCTTTAAATAGTTTACTATGTATTCGGTCAAAAATCTTCTCAAAAGCTTTTCTTTATTATATTTTGCATTCTCACTTCGATTCCTACTGCAAAATCTGGGTTTAACCTGAAATATATAGAAGAAAATCTTTTGCGATTTGAAAAGTATTCTAAATATGACATTAGATTCTGTTTTACTCATTTACGAAAGGGGTGCTATGCCTCAACTGCGAAAACAGCATACTTTATGGATATTACAATACTCAATACAAAGTTCGAATGAGAAATTCGGTTTAAATCTCTAGATGGCAGACTCACCTGAATAAAAATCAGCAAATGCGAAATGAAGATACAAAAACAATGAAGAAATCACTATTTAAATGAAAAGCAAGAAGACACGCTACTAGTAATGAAAAAGATAAAAATGAAAAACCAACACAAGGGCTTTAGTAGCCTAAGCCACGGAGTATACGTTCCAGCTGTGGCTCATTATCGGGGTTGTAATTTTCATTCATATTGATACCATTGAGCCTTGCCCACGTCTGATAATAGGCGGCCCCTATGGGGCTTTTGATTTCACGAATGATACTGTAACAGTTTTTATTGAGCTGTCGGTTGATAAGCTTCACGAGGATTTGAGCTTGCGTGATATTTAGCTCTTTGAGTTTATCTTCAAATTCAGATTTCAATTGGGGTTCTTTGCTTCTGAAATATTTTTTGCGATTTCGTCTATTCATTTCTTCGGTATCTTTTTCATATTGATAAAAAAGACGAATAGCCTCATTGGCATAGGGGAGGACAATTTTGACATAATGCTTGAGTTGATTATAGCGATAACGGTCGGTGTCATTTTTGAATGTTTGCGGTGCTACGATGAGCGCTTCATTGAGTTGTACTACATATACGGGTGCGCCATCTTTGGTCTGCGTCTGCGGGGTAGGGAAAATCTGCTGTGCAGATACAAGCCGGCATGAAAAGAAGAAGAGAAGTAGAAGTGTAATAGGGCGAGTGTTAGGCATCGTGTATGTGAGTTTGATGTAAAAATACATCAATGAAAATAGACGTAGCCTGCTAATATCTCCTTTTCAGTTTTATATTTGTTAACTCTCCGGGAGTATAAAAAAAGAAATGGTATTGCATCTGAAAAAACAGAGAAGATGATCGAAAAAAGAATGATAAGATGATAGAGGAAAAGGTAAAGAAAATAAGCTTGCACAATAAGATAGAAATTGCGTACACAGATACAGCTAATGCAGCAAGTGCTGCCACGCTGCTATTTATACACGGACTGGCCAATTATCGCAAAGTATGGTACTGGAATATAGCGGGTCTTCAGCATCGGTATAGATGCATCAGTGTCGACTTGCCGGGCAATGGACAGTCGAGTAGGGGGGATTATCCCTATACGATTTCGTTTTATTCGGAGTGTATTAGAGAGTTTATTCAGCTTCTTGACCTGTCAAATGTAGTGCTGGTAGGGCATTCGATGGGAGGGCAGATAGCGCTTTATTTGAGTTTGCAATATCCGTCACTATGCCCAAAAATGATATTGGCTGCACCGGCTGGGTTGGAATATTTTTCACCATATGAGGTGGTGATGATGAAGCAGTCGGTGATGTTGGGTAATTTATTCCCAATGGATGAAATGCATTTAAGTCAGGCTGTAGAAAATTCGTTTTATGTGCCGAGTGCTATTATGCGAACGATCATTGATGAACTTCATCAGCTTATCAGGCAGCACGACCGACTGATGTATCGAAAGATGGTAGAACGGTGTATACATAGTATGCTGGATACGCCGGTATATAGTAGTCTGGAGCTGATTGCAACCGATACGCTGGTGCTATTTGGTAATCAGGATATGCTCATACCCAACCGTCTCTTGCATGGTAGCGATGTGGTAGCTATGGCAAGTGCGGCTGTGAAGAAAATGCCATCAGCCCGATTAGAGATTATAAAAAATGCCGGTCACTTTTTGCAAATTGAAAAAGCAGATGAGTGGAATAAATCGGTGATATCGTTTTTGGATGATAAACAAGGAGAATAGAATTTTAAGACGAAGGGCTATGTAAGTAGTGGTGATAAAAGCCGAACAATGAAGTGGACGAAGAGTCATAGCCTCGATAGTAGTGAAGCCTGCCCGGGTGCTACGTATGTATTTACGAATAGTATGAGGGCAGGCGTAACGAATAGCGAGAAGGCAGATGAATTGAGATTCGAACGATGCGCTCCAAAAAATAATATACTATTTGAATTTCTTTGTAGGTCGCTTTGTCAAAAAGGATGACCTTTGTACAGTAACTTCTGATTAATGCGTATACTAGCTTCTTATTTTTCGTGGCTCTGCCTAATGGTATTTTCATCGCTTGCTCATGCACAGCTCACCTCACTGAATGAATCTTTTACAAGTTGCACGGGTTCGTTTCCGCCCGGTTGGCAGCAATACAGTGCACAGGGGCCTGATGTGTGGCAGTGTACCAACTCGGGCTATGCCGGTAGGGGAATAACGATAAGTGGCTATAGTGGGGGTAATTACAATATCAATGAGGATTGGTTGATTTCGCCAGCCTTAAATTTTTCGACCTATTCGATGCCACAGTTATCCTTCTGGAGTTGGACGAAATTTCAGGGGGCTTATATTCAGGTATTGGTATCGACCAACTATGTAGGTAGTGGAAATCCGGCAGTGGCTACATGGACAGTGCTCAATCCGGTATTGCCCAATATCGCTTCGGAGGCTTGGGTGAATAGTGGTCAGGTAGATCTGAGCGCCTATAAAAATCAAGTGATGCATGTCGCATTCAAATACCTATCTACTGCAGTGTCTGCCTCGCAATGGCGACTGGATGATGTCATGGTCAGTGATGGGTCGGTTTCGTTCACCAAGCGTTTTGTGAATGTAGGTGCAACTAGTATGGGTAGCACAAGTGCTTCATCTACGTTTGGATTCACATTGAGTTCCATAAGCGGTAGTTTGGTTTTGGAAGCTAGTTATCCATTTGAATTGTCAAAAAATGGGATAAACTTTTCTACGTCCCTGACGTATCAGTCGGCAGATGCCGGAGTGTTGCAAACGGTGCATGTAAGGATAGCACCCAATGAGGCCGATAAGGTATATCGTAGTGTCGTGCAACTTATACTGAACGGTGTGGTATTGTCGCCGAGAGTATATGTGATGGGAAGTTCTATACCGCATTATCAGTCAGTGAAAGTAGCTACCTGGAATATGAAATGGCTCGGCGATCCTCAAAACTGTGCCTGTGATACCGCCTTGGCAAAACAGCATGCCATAGAAGTGCTCAGAGACTTAGGGGCTGATATGTATCATGTGCAAGAAGTGGTGAGCGTGAATCAATTGTCGCAAATTACGGCAGCGCTGGGTCAAAATTATGGCTTTGCTGTTTCTACATTTTGTAGTGGCGTTACGAATACATCGAGTGGCTTGTATAACGCTTGTCAAAAACTGGCCTTTGTGTACAACAAGGATAAGATTGAGCCTCTGGGGCATTATGGTTTACTGGCTAGTACTTATCCGGCCGACACAAATGCCTATTATTGTTTTGCCTCAGGAAGATTTCCACACGTAATGCCGGCTCGTATCAAGTTGGCAAATGGAGCTAATGATACGGTTGTATTTGTAAATATTCATGCAAAAGCGGGTAGCACCACTACGGACTATAATCGACGACTCTGTGCATCGAACAGAATGCGTGATAGCTTGAATGCACTCTATCCGGGAAAAAAAATTATGATAGCCGGCGATTATAATGATTATGTAGTAGGCTCTCATGTGAGTGGGCAGTCTGTGAGTCCTTATAATAATTTGCTTGCAAATGGATATGCTGCGATGAGCTTGCCCTCCTTATTTGTGGGGCAGACGACTTTTGTGGGATCGTCTAATCACATAATTGACAATATCAGCGTTAGTAATTCATTGCAGAATCTTTATATAGACAGTAGTTGTTTTATTTTTAATGAGCCTATCCACTATATTCCCAATTATGCAAGTGCTTCATCGGATCATTTTCCGGTGATGGCTTATTATCGATTTATGTTTCATACTACGGTGGGTTTGGAGGAGGAACTATCATTATATCAAGATACATGGAATATGTTGAATCCTGTTCAAAATGGTAAGTTGCTATTCTGGTCTGATACATATGAGTCCGGATCTCTGAGGGTTACTATTTTTGACCTACAAGGTCGTCAGCTAAGAGACCTGCCGCTAGTAGCTATCGCTCACGGGCAATATCATACAGATGTTAAGGACTTACAGGATGGGCTCTATGTAGTGAGAGTAATAACAAACAAAGGGGTTGTAAATCAAGTTTTTAAATTGATAAAAAAGAGCTAATAGGTAAACTGCGCTAAAATATCAAGTATTGGTAACATTCGCTTAATAGCTCAATTAAAAATGCCCATTACTTTTGTATAATATTTAACACTGAATGAGATATTTATCGATACTGTTAGTCAGTTTGTTTTTTACAATGAGCTCGCTGGCACAAACCGGACTTATTAAAGGTCGGGTCATTAATGAGAAATCACAAAAAGCCTATTTTGATGTCACGGTCATCTTATCTGGAGCCAAAGCAATGAAAGTGACCGATGCCAATGGTGAATTTACTTTTAGTAGAATTCCTTATGGTAGCTACGAGTTATTATTCAAAGCAGATGGGGTAGAGCTTGAAACGGTGTCGGTAGAAGTAAATCAAGATGTCAATACCATAGAAGAGGTGATTTTGACTCCTCCCGATGTGGTATCCAACAATTACAATTTAGATAATTCGGCCCTAAGTTTTGAAGAAGCAGGTGGACAAGATGCTAATTCGATCAGTTCGGGTAGCCAAAATATTTCGAGCGTATTAAATGCGGCAAGAGATGCCTATTTATCTGCTGCTACCTTTGGCTGGGGACAATACTTTTATCGAATGAGAGGTTATGAAAATGATAATAATGTATTGTATTTGAATGGTGTGCCTATGAATGACC
The DNA here is from genome assembly GCA_036846185.1 of Chitinophagaceae bacterium. GTDB lineage: Bacteria > Bacteroidota > Bacteroidia > Chitinophagales > Chitinophagaceae > OLB11. The sequence continues at coordinate 4,069 of DAIUCL010000022.1, read as the reverse complement.
TAGAAGAAGGTGGTGTGTTTTTTAATACATGGAGTGGTTTGAACGATGTATTTAGAGGGCGTAGTGTGAGCCTTGGTCTGGCTCCTACGGAGTATAATTTTGGAGGAATCGGATTGAATACATCTTTGGATGCGACTGCTTCTAATCAACGCAAAGGTACAAGAGTGACCTACACCGCTACCAATAGATCTTACAGAAATCGCCTCATGCTTACTCACAACTCCGGACTTATGAAAAATGGCTGGGCTTATTCATTTTCTGCTTCTCGCCGTTGGGCACAGCAAGGGGTGGTAGCGGGTACTTATTATGATGCTTTGGCCTACTTTGCTGCCGTTGAAAAAAGATTTAAAAAACATGGAATCAACCTCATGGTAGTTGGTTCGCAAATTCGCCGTGGCAAGTCCGGCCCAGCAACCAAAGAAGCCTTCGAGCTAGCCGGTACCAACTACTATAATCCTTACTGGGGGTATCAAAATGGTAAAGTACGCAATGGTAGAGAATTTAACATGCACATGCCCATGTTTATGCTCACACATGATTATCGATTCAATTCAAGTACCATTCTGAATTCTGCTATTTCATTCCAAACCGGTGAATCTTCTACAAGTGGTATAGACTGGTATAATGCAGCAGATCCTCGTCCGGACTATTATCGATACATGCCTAGCTATATCGACTCTCCGGCTGCTACACAAGCTTCTGCCGATCAAATAAGAGCTAATCCTGACCAATTTCTGCAAATCCAATGGGATAGAATGTACGAATCCAACTACCTCAACAAAAAATCAGGATTTGGTCGCTCATTATATATTCTCAACGAAAATGTAGAACATAGCAGAAAATTCAATGCCGCATTCAATTTCGAAAAAGTACTAAATGATCATATCGTGTTTTACAGCGGCTTGCAACTTCAGTCGCAACGTAATCACAACTTCCAACGAGTTGCTGATTTGTTGGGTGGTGACTATTGGGTCAATGTCAATCAGTTTGCCGAACGACAATTCCCCGATTTGAAGGATGCAAATCTTCTCAATACCAAAGATAAAACCATTATTAAAAAAGTTGGTGATTCCTATGGCTATGATTATAATGTTCACTTCGGAAAAGCAGCATGGTTTAATCAAGCGGTATTTACGTACAACAAATTCGACTTTTTTGGTGCAGTAGAGCTTGGCTATACTTCTTTTCATCGTGTAGGCAACTTCTTGAACGGACTCTATCCCAAAAACTCCTTTGGTAAGTCGGCGGTCAATAACTTTTTTACATATAGAGGTAAAGGAGGGGTGACCTATAAAATCAATGGTAGAAATTATTTGTATGCCAATGTAGCCGGTGGTACCAGAGCTCCCTTTGTGGATAATGTCATCATCTCACCCCGTACTCGCAATTTGATGATCTCTAACCCTACTACCGAAACCATGAATACAGGCGAAGTCGGTTATTTACTTCGTTCTCCCAATATCAAAGGCCGTCTCACTTTATTCCTTACCGATGTCAAGAATGCTTCTGATATCAAACGATATTTTGGCGACGACTCCGCATCATTTGTCAATATGGCGATGCAGGGTATCAACAAGCGCTACACCGGTATCGAAGCAGGTACAGAAGTCAAAATTAGTCCTAGCTTCTCCTTGAATTTGGCCGCTGCTTTCACACAAGCTTTCTACACTAGCCGTCCTTATATCAATATCTATAGCGATAATGATACCATCCAATTGCAAGAGACTACAGCGAATGCAGCAGATACTATTTACATGAAAAACTTTTATGTTCCCGCCGGTCCGCAAACTGCCTTACAAGCATCTTTATTCTACCGTTCCAAAAAATTCTGGTTTGCTTCTATCACCTTTAATTATCTGGCCAACAACTGGATGGATTTTGCTCCTACTCGAAGAACTACCAAAGCGGTGGATCTCCTCGAACAAAATTCTACAGAATGGACGGCCGTTATCGCCCAGCAGCGAATACCTGCCTTTTATACCGTTGATCTCTTCGGTGGTAAATCCTTCAAAGTGAATAAGTATATCAAATCGGCAGGTAATCAAACATTCCTAAATCTTAACTTAGGTATTACCAACTTGCTCAATAACAGAAATATTATTCTCTACGGATTCGAAAACCTCCGATATAATCGCCAAAACCCCGACTGGTTTCCTACCAAATACGCTCATGCACTCGGCATCCAATATTTTATCAATGCTAGCTTGAGATTCTAATTCATCTTCAAACAATATAAAAAAGAATAGATATACAATATGAAACGTATCACTCTCTACACTTTCCTCGCTGCCACTCTTGGTATGCTTACTTTTTTCTCCTGTGTCAAAAAGGATTTTGATAACCCTCCCGATACCACCAATGTGGACCCAAAACTACCGGTCAATAAAACAATCTGGGATCTCAAACAAATGTATGTTGCCAATGGTGGTGTAATCCCCCTCAAAATTACAGATGATATTATCATCGCAGGAGTAGTGGTTGCTGATGACAGAGGAGGAAACTTTTATAAGCAGGTAGTGATACAAGATGAAAGCTCCGGTATACCCGTGCTAATCAATCGCAATAATTTGTACAATGAATTTCCGATAGGTCGCAAACTGTATATCAAATGCAAAGGCTTGTATTTGGGTGCTTATGGGGGATTGATACAATTAGGTTCCGAACCCGACCAATCGGGTAGCATTTCAGACATCCCCTACGTATTCATCAATAATCATGTGGTACGTGGACCATTTGATTTAAATCAAGTTAAACCAATATCAGTTACTATCAATCAATTGCTAAACCTCAATTCCAGCTTGCAATACCTCAGTACTCTTATCCAACTCGATAGCGTAGAGTTTGTTGGCAGTGATGTCAATGTAGTATATGCACAAGCTCCCACCACTTCCTCAGCTACCGAACGAAAAATTGAAGACTGTGCTAGCAACAATATCATCCTACGTACCAGCGGTTACTGCAACTTCCGTACGGCTCTTACCCCCTCCGGTAAAGGCCAACTACTAGCTATATATTCCCGTTACAACAACACCGCTCAGCTGGCTATTCGCGATACCAACGATGTCCGCTTCACTGCCGAGCGTTGCAATGTATTGGCCACCCTCTACAATATCCGTGATATTCGAAATCTGTATCCCGGTTCGGGCAGTGTGCCTATCGGTGGTGGATACAAAATCAAAGGCGTAGTCATCTCCGACAAGGCTAATGGAAATATCAATAGCCAAAATATAGTTGTACAAGATGCTACTGCCGGTATCGTAGTACGTTTTGCCAGCAGCTCCGGCTTACCTTCGCTCAATGATGAAGTGGAAATCGATATATCTGGTTCCACAATTTCCTTATTCAATGGGGTCATGCAAGTTGGCAATCTCCAAACCTCCCGATTTGTAAAGACGGGCACCGGTAGTGTAACTCCCCGTGTATCTTCTGTACAACAATTACTCGATAGTATCCAAGTGTGGGAGTCTACCTTGATCAAGGTCAACAATGCCACTTTTACTGCCACAGGTACTTTCTCCGGCAACAAAACCTTCACCGATGGTACTGCGACTATCACTCACTTCGCTTTCTCAGCAGCGACCTTCGCCACTACCAATTTACCTACTACGCCCAAAAATATTACAGGTATACTCGGTCAGTACACTACTTCTACCTCTAGTACCAAACAAGTATCTATCCGAAACCTCAATGATATTGAATAACAACTTACTTTTGCAAACAACAAAAAACATTATATGAAAAAAATACTCCTCTCTTTATTGACAATCTCTCTCTGTCAGCTAGCTTCAGCGCAGATAAGCATCACTACCATCGGTACACCCTATACCCAAAACTTTGATGCAATGCCCGCTACCACTGCTTCTGGTTTTCATGCGATGAATATTCCCGGCTGGGCTATCTACGAAAAAGGACAAAATGCCAATGACAGCCTTCGAATAGGTGCCGGCGCACAAAATGCAGGAGATACTTACAACTTTGGTACCGCCGCTGCTACCGATAGAGCCATAGGTGGTGTAGCCTCCGGTACCAATCAGCCCCACTTTGGCTGTAGCTTCCAAAACAATACCGG
>DAIUCL010000021.1:0-21596 GCA_036846185.1 Chitinophagaceae bacterium | reverse complement strand
GTGTAGTAGTTATAGTCTTGGTTGTAAGATGTTGTATTTTTTCTATTGTTTTTTAGTTGGTTTTTATTATTTTTAGTTGGGCTTTTAAGTGAAGTGGAATTGGAGTTTTCCGAGGTTGAATTAGCTTCTGCTAAGGAGTTGTTTTGTGAGTTACTGGATGAGTTCAAAGGGTTAGATTCAATAGTTGACGGAGTTGTACTTGCATTGTTAATATTGTATGATGAAACGGAGTTTGGTTTTGCGATAGGATCAATTTTAGTTTCGGAGGGCTTTGGTTTGTTAATGTCATCTGCTTCTGAGTTAGTGGTGTTGATAGAAGAAGTGTTGTTTATCTCTTCTTGTTGAACATCAGCAGGAGAAGATGGTTGTTTTGATTCAGTTGTTATGGGAGTTGTTGGTTTTGGAATGATAGAATCATCGGATTGCAGTAAGTATGCTTTGTAAAGTAGGGCCAAGAGTGCGAGTGTTATTAGGGCTAGAAGGAACGTATTTAGTTTTTGAAGAAAATTGTTTGAGCCAGTTTGGTTTGGTTTGAATTGCTGAAGGGCTAGGATTGAGTTGTTTTGGGACTCGATGATTTCTTCTGTTTTTTTAATTCGGGTATTGAATTGATCTAGGTGTATGTGTGAAAAGTTTAGGAATTCTTTTCTTAATTCATCTAAGCTGATTGATTTATTGACCGAATGGGAAAGAGCATTAGACTTTTTTAATTCTTGAATTTGGTTAGTTAAGTCTTCAATCTCACTTAAAGCGGTTTCTAGTTCTTCTCTGGTTTGTTCCAAGAGTGATTGTTGTGATTGATAGAGTAGGTTTAATTCTTCAGTCATAGTAGGATGTTGTTCGTTGGTCGGCTCTGCTATATCTACTAAGAGTCCTGAGTTAGTGGTTATGCTATAATTCTCCTTGTGTAGAGGTTGTTCATTATCTGTCAAGGATTGTATAGATTGTATTTGGATGTTCGAAGGGACAGTAGACAATGCTTGTTTTGTTGTATTGATTTCTGGCTCTGTAATAGCAGATGGGGTATCAGTAAGCGATGTAATTTCTGAAGTGCTACTATCTTCCAGGGGGTCGTTTGGAGAGATATGGATTATTTCGGCGTTTGGTTCAATAGATATAGCATCATGAGAGTTTGTTGCTATTTCCAGTTCTTTCATCATATCATCAGCTACAATGGGAGAGGTTATTTCATCCAATTCTTGGATTGGAGCTTTAGGATTTGTAGCTAAAGAATCTGTTTCTTGCACGGCCTCAGGTATAAGTTGCTCTTTATTGCTGTCCTGTTCTGATATGACGGGTACTTTTTTCGAAGATTTTGATTTAATGGAGGGTTTGGTAACGGATACCTTTTCTTCTGTAGGTGCAACTGATATTGTGGCATCATTATGAGTGGGCTCATCAAATGATAGTGCGAATTGTAATTGAGTCAGCGCATTGTTTTTTTCGTTTTGATCTTCTTTTGAATTGACTTTGGATTTTTGAGTAGAAGATGAATTCTGTGTCGTGATTGATTCTATTTCAGACAAGAGGTTATCAATGGAGTCGTCGATTTCAGAGTTCTTTTTTTCCGTTCTTTTTTCAAGTTTCTTAGTTGATTTCCCGGTAGACTTTGTTTTTGAATTTTTAGGAGTTTCGTTGATATTTTGCGCTATAATTGGCTGATCAGGGAGCTTATTTATATTATTATACTCGGAATCATTTTCTTCCATAGCTCTGCTAAGCAACTGCTGTAATAATTCTATGCCATCATTTTCATCCGGTTTTATTTTTTCAGATTTGTTGACAACTTCTTGTGTTTGAAAATCATTGAGAAGTTCATTCGCATTCGATTCATGATTAGGAGGCGGAGCTGGGTTTATTGCTTTTTGTTTAGATTTAGGATCTTCATTGATAGAATGTATCAGTCCTTCCTTATTTTGCTTGGCTTTTTCTTTTGCTTTTTTAAGTATTTCTTCTACTCTGGCTGCTGCTTTTTGTTTTTTTTCATCAGCGTTTTGAAGTTTGTTGCTTTTGATTTCTTCTCCTACTTGTTTTTTAGCCAATTGGGCTATGTTTTCGAGGTTTTGTTTTGGCTTTTCTTTCTCAGCATTTAATTTGTTCTCTTCTTCAATTTTAGTTTTTGCTATTTGTGCTAGTGTTTCTAATTTAAGTCGATCGGGTGTATCTTTTTGTTTTACAGAGGCAGCCAATGTGCTTGTCATATTCTCTTTCGCTTTTTGAGCAATTTCATCTATTCGAATGTCCGAAAGAGTCACATCTGTCAGGTATTCATTTTTGGGCAGTTGACTGAGTTCTTCTTTTGCTTTTTGGGCGAGTTCTTCTAGTTTTTGGGATGAGGCTCCTAAGTCCATGGGAGTATCTGCAAGCTCTGCAGCACCTATTGATTGCTTGAGTTGTTGTTTGGCTTGTTTAATTCTTTCTTGTACTTGGTCTTCAAAAGATTTATTGCCATTTTGGTCAAAAGCCGGTTCATCAGGATAAACCGTTCGTACGGCCAACTTAGGTTTTGCGTCGTTTTTTTTCATGGATTTCTTTTTGAGAATATCGGTTACAAATATATAATAAAAATAATTATTCTTGATAATTTGTGGATAGTTCAAGCAATGCAGTAAATGGATCTGAAAATGGAAGCCAGTGACAAGTATGTTGATTTTTGAACCAAGTTTGTTGTCTTTTGGCGTAATTTCGGGTGTGTTGTTTTACTTTATTGATCGCTTCTTCGAGGCTGCATTGTCCATCAAAGAAAGAAAAAAATTCCTGATACCCCACGGTTTGTAAGCTCTTGTAATCTCTGAATGGAAGAAGAGTTCTCACTTCTTCCAATAGTCCCTCTTGCATCATTTTATCTACACGAGTGTTGATTCGGTCGTATAGTATAGGTCTGGGGAGATCTATACAGCACATTATGATTCTGTCTGCTATTTTTTGAGTTTTTCCTGTTTGATAGGTAGTGATACTGATTTTATAAGCCTCCCAAAAGCTGAGGGCTCTGAGTAGTCGCATGGGATTTTGGGAGTCGATACGAGAGTATGTCAGAGGGTCTTTTGTGGCCAGTTCTTTTTGCAGCCATTCTATACCATGCAGGCCAAAGTTTGTTTCAACTTCTTTTTCAGTTTCATTGGGTACAGGAGGTATAGGGTCTATACCCTCTATGAGTGCTTTGATGTATAGTCCAGTGCCGCCACATAGTACTACATCTTGATACTGTTCGAAAAGATGCGTAAGTATGGGCAATGTAAAGCGAACGTATGCGCCGGCACTCATCTCTTCGTGTATAGAGTGTGAGTTGATAAAGTGGTGTTTGACAGTTGCCAGTTCTTGCTCGTTGGGTTTGGCTACACCGATGGCGAGTTCTCTGAAGCATTGTCTACTATCGGCTGATATGATTTCTGTGCCGAAGTGTAAGGCTGTCTGGATAGCAAGTTGCGTCTTGCCAGAGGCGGTAGGGCCGGCTATGATGTAAATAGTTTTCACACTGAACTTTAAAAAACATCATCAGAAGATTCTGTATCGAATTCTTCTTCGCTATCATTTATTTCTTCCTCGCCTTCGTCGCCAAAACCATCTTTGTCATCCAGGTCATAGAGTTCTAATAGTTCTGTTATTTTATCTTTTTCTTTGGCGGCAGGGTTTACCCCGTATTGAGAGGGGGAGAGTCCTTCGCTTTGTACACAGATAGGATAGTCTTTTTGAAGTGTAGGAATTGGAAGCATATTGATGATTTCTATCTGGAATATCCATTGTTTGGGGTGCTCACATTCATACACAAACAGTTGGTGAGGTTCATTGATAAGTGCACCTAGGGGCGTCTTTTTCATGCTGAGTGCAGGTGCGTCTCTCAGATTTTTTTCTACGATAGAAGAGATTTTTCGGCCTTTAATACCTCGGCTATCACACACAAAGATGGATGCTTCCATATCTGTGGGTAGTTGGTAAGATACTTTGAGGCATTGATGTAGTTCAAAAAATGACTGAGTCGACAATACTTCTATCGTTCGATAAGTCGTATCATCTTCGTCCCAAGAGGCTTTTAATCGTAATAAAGACATACAGGTAATTTCGTTGCAAACATACTACACAGCTTCGATATTCATCTCTTTTGCTTTAGTCAGCATATATTGAAATGCCTCATTATAGCTATTGGCGATAATACCGTCGAGTATGGCTTCTCTCACAGCCGTTTTGATAATACCCACTTCTCTCCCGGGAGGTAATTGGAATGTTTTCATGATGATTTCGCCGGTGATGGGTGGTTGCCAGTTTCTTAGTTTATCTCTTTCTTCTACTTCGATCAATTTTTGTTTTACAAGTTCAAAATTTTCTCTGAAGCGTTTTACTTTTTGTTGGTTTTTTGACGTGATATCAGCATGGCATAGTTTCATGAGGTCATCTATATCTTCGCCGGCATCGAACAATAGTCTGCGGAGTGCACTATCTGTAATATTCTCTTTAGTCAGGCTGATAGGTCGTAGGTGAAGTACAACCAACTTTTGAACATATTTAAGTGTTTCGCCCAGTGGAAGTTTCATTTCCTTGAAGATAGCTGGTACCATTTTGCCACCCACCCATTCGTGCCCGTGAAAGGTCCATCCTAGACCCACTTCAAAGCGCTTGGTAGCAGGTTTGCCTATGTCATGAAGCAGGGCAGCCCAGCGAAGCCACAGTTTATTAGTATGTGCCGCTATATTGTCTACGACTTGTATAGTATGGTAGAAATTATCTTTATGGCCTTTGCCATCAATATATTCGGCTCCCGCAAGATCTGATAATTTTGGAAAAAACTCTTTCAACAGACCTGTTTCATGAAGCAGAGCCAGACCTATTGAGGGTTTGGTCGAGAGCAGTATTTTATTCATTTCATCGGTGATTCGCTCGCGACTGATAATCTTTATTCGCTTAGCATGAGTACATATAGCGTCTAAGGCTAAAGGGTCTATGCTAAAATTGAGTTGCGAAGCAAATCGAATGATTCGCATCATGCGCAGAGGATCATCGTTGAAGGTAGTACCGGGATCTAGTGGCGTCCGTAGTCGCTTATCTTCGATATCTTTAATACCGTCGAAGGGGTCGAGCAGTTCGCCAAAGTTATGTTCGCTAAGGCTAATAGCCATTGCATTGATACTTAGATCTCGTCTAAGCTGATCATCGCGCAGGGTGCCGGGGCTCACACTAGGATTTCGGCTATCGGAATGATAAGATTCTTTGCGAGCACCTACAAACTCTAAATCGATATCTTTATATCTGAAATGAGCTGTGCCATAGGTTTTGAACAAGGATATTTTGCCTTGTACATGCAAGCTTTCGGCCACAGCTTGAGCGAGAACTAAGCCATCGCCCAGACATACGAAATCGATATCTTTGGTAGGTCTTCGAAGTATTTTATCACGGACAAATCCGCCTATTGCGTATGCTTCTATGCCCAATTTCTTGGCTGATAGTGCTACATGTTGTAGAATAATTTCTTCCGTATCGGTAAAGTGCATGCGGGTGATAGGGGCTGACTAGAAGGTGTAGATAAGACGGGTAGTCCACAAATTATTGTATTGCTGAGCTCGACCTGTTATAAAATTGCGGGCATTACGAATCGACATCATGGAGTAGGCATAGCGAATATTTACTGCTAGTCCTTTCCAGATATGGATAGAGGTATTCGCTACAATATTCACATCCATCTTACGAAAGGGAAATAATTTGGCATCATTTTCGTATAACGTGCCACTGCCATCCCGATAGGTTTCTTTGCTCCCAATGAGTTGTCCATAAGCAATGCCAAGTCCAAAATTATTTTCTTTTTGGTCGAAATAGTTAATTGTAACAGGTACTTCGAGGTAGTTCAGATTGATTTTGTATTCCGTGAGTACGGTCGACAGGTCATTCCCAAGCTGTGGTACCTGTGCTCCTGCCGCCCGAGCCCCTTTTTGAGTAAAACTCATTTCGAGTCCTCCCATGATTTGATCAGCCAGTTTGGCATACACCACAGCAGCACCATTGATGCCCACTTTATAGTAGCCGGCAAAGTTGTCGCCATCCACCTGCGTGAAATTCGTACCCAAAGTGAGACCGGCTCTAAAGGTGCGATCGTCATCGTTTCTGGACTGTGCTTTGGCACAGACTGTGCATAAGTTCATCCATATGCAGAGCAATATGATAGGAGTATGTGTTAATTTAGCCATTCGAATCGTTTTTCAACTAAACGCAAATATATGAGTATAAAGTACACGGCGGCTACACTAAAAAAAATTGAGGAGTTATACGATGAAATTGGCTTTCGCATTCGTTACGAAAAAGGCAATTTTCAGAGTGGTTATTGCATACTTTTGGATCGCAAAGTCGCTGTAATCAACAAGTTTTTGACGCTTGAAGGCCGAATCAATGCGTTAGTAGATATCTTGCCTTCTATAAGCTTTGATACTGCTATACTCAGCTCCGAATCTTTGATACTGTATCAAGCACTATTACCCGCCGATGTCTAGTGAGTTTTTATATTTTTGGGGGCTCTCATCTATTGTGCTTTATCAGTCATCGTACCGTCCACTACAGGGTACGCGTTGCTTCCGTACAGCCCTTGAGGGCTGTACCTCCTCGTACCTCGTCGCCTTACGTGTACGGCAGCCTCCGGGCGCAATAGCCTTATTGAGCACTCTGTACTAAGTATACCAGCAATAGCAGAGGGTAAGTGTCTGCCAAGCTTGCATCCTAAAACTAGTGGAGGATCTAAGTTATTTGTAGTAACGGGATGCTTCTTACAGAAACAGGCATCATAAGATGCAGATATATTCAATCCGACTTTCAGAGATGTTTTGCAGTACTAGGGCGGTCGTAAAGATCTGGAAAAATGAAAACGGCATGGATATTCGATATACGGTAAGAAATCGGAGGCATCCGAAAAGAAAAGATGTTGAAGCAGGCTAATCGGGATAGTAATAGTATATCTCCCTCTGGAGCAGGGCAGGTGTGTGGGCAGGGAGATATACGCGCACAGATATGAGCTTGACGTGGCTGGATAGTCTACGGTAACTGTGCTACAAAATTGGGTTGAAATGGGAATAAAAAAGGCTACCTCATAATGGGTAGCCTTTTTTACAATTTGGAGTGGAAACTATTCTTCATCGTCGAATTCCAAAAGTTGTTTGGAATTCATGAGGATTTCGTATTCGTCTTTGCTTCCTACCATGAGGTTTTCCCATTCTTTCATACCGGTACCGGCAGGAATGAGGTTACCTGTGATAACGTTTTCCTTGAGACCAATCATGAAGTCTGACTTGCCGGCGATGGCGGCTTGTGAGAGGACTTTGGTGGTTTCTTGGAACGAAGCGGCAGAGATCCATGAGAAAGTACCTAGTGAAGCCTTGGTGATACCCAGCAAGTTTGGACTCGATGTAGCAGGCTGCGCATTGCGGTATTGAATGAGGGTTTTATCGTTGCGGCGGAGTAGTGAATTTTCTTCACGTACCTCTCTGATGGTCATTATCTGGCCTGGCGATACATTGTCGGAGCCTCCGGCGTCGGTGACTACGATTTTGTCATATACCCAGTCGTTTTCTTCTTGGAATTCGAGTTTGTCTACGACGTCACCTTCGAGGAATTTGGTATCTCCCGGATCTTGGATGGTGACTTTGCGCATCATTTGGCGTACGATTACTTCGATGTGCTTGTCATTGATTTTTACCCCTTGTAGTCGATATACTTCTTGTATTTCGTTTACGAGGTATTCTTGTACTGCGAATGGTCCTTTGATGGAGAGGATGTCGGTCGGGGTTACGGATCCATCACTCATCGGTGTGCCGGCTTTGATAAAGTCGCCTTCCTGAACGATGATGTGTTTGGTAAGAGGTACGAGGTATTTTTTGATGATACCGTCTTTGCTCTCTATATTTATTTCGCGATTACCACGTTTGATACCGCCAAAGCTTACTACACCATCTATTTCTGCTACTACGGCAGGGTTTGACGGGTTACGCGCTTCGAAGAGTTCAGTTACACGTGGAAGACCTCCTGTGATATCTCTCGAACGACCCATGACGCGAGGTATTTTGACTAAAATCTGACCGCTTTGGATTTGATCGCCGTCGTTGATGATTAAGTGGGCACCTACCGGGGTATTGTACATTTTGCTGTCTTTACCTTCAATAACAATGGTAGGGATTTTGGTTTTGTCTTTTGTTTCGATGATTACTTTTTCACGAAGACCGGATTGTTCGTCTACTTCTTCACGGAAGGTGATACCTTCTATGAGGTTTTCGAAGCGAACGGTTCCTCCTATCTCAGAGATGATTACGGCATTGAAAGGATCCCATGAACAGATTTCATCCCCTTTTTTAAGTTTTTGACCATTTTTGACTTTTAGAGTCGAACCATAAGGGATCTCACTGTTTACGAGTACAATTCCTTCTTCATCTACGATGCGCATTTCGCCCATACGAGTTATGACAACGGTTGTTTCTTCGCCTTCTTTGTTGACGTATTTGGTAGTGCGTACGGAGTCGAATTCGATTTTTCCGTCAAATTTGGCTGTCATTTTGGATTCGATAGCCGAAGAGCTGGCGGCACCACCCACGTGGAAGGTACGAAGAGTAAGCTGTGTACCCGGCTCACCGATCGACTGGGCTGCGATGATACCTACAGCATCACCGGTTTGTGCCATTTTACCATTAGCAAGGTTTAATCCATAACATTTGGCACAAACGCCTCGTTTGCTTTCGCATGTGAGCACGGAGCGTATTTCGACGGTTTCGATACCGGCGTTGTCAATTTCTTCGGCTTTGTGTATGGTGATTTCTTTTCCGGCTTCTATTATTAAGTTGCCTTTGAAGTCGAATACATCATGGAGTGATGTACGGCCTACGATTCGATCAATAAGTGGCTCTACGATATCATCGTTTTCTTTTAATGCAGAAGTGGCGATTCCTCTAAGGGTACCGCAGTCTTCTTCACGGATGATTACATCTTGAGCTACGTCTACCAAGCGACGAGTCAGATAACCAGCATCGGCAGTTTTGAGGGCCGTATCAGCCAGACCTTTACGGGCACCATGGGTGGAGATGAAGTATTCCAATACATTGAGTCCGTCTTTGAAGTTGGACAAGATGGGGTTCTCGATGATTTCTGATCCGGTAGAGCCTGATTTACGAGGTTTGGCCATGAGTCCACGAATACCGGATAGCTGTTTGATTTGTTGTTTACTACCACGGGCACCGGAGTCGAGCATCATATATACGGAGTTGAAACCTTGTTTGTCAGAGGCCATTTCTCTGATAAGAGATTCGGTTACTCGCGTATCTACACGGCTCCAAACGTCGATGATCTGGTTGTAACGCTCATTGTTGGTGATAAGTCCCATGTTGTAGTTGTCCCATATTTCTTGTACTTCAGAGGAAGCAGATTCGAGCATGGTTTGTTTTACATCTGGGATGATCAAGTCCTCGGGGTTGAAGGAGAGGCCACCTTTGAAGGCGGTACGGAATCCGAGTGTTTTGATATCATCAAGGAATTTAACCGTGGTAGGGATGTCAGTGTATTTAATCACATCACCAATAATATTTCTAAGTGATTTTTTCGTCAGAAGTTCATTGATGTAACCTACGTTATATGGAGTGAATTGGTTGAACAATACGCGACCTACTGTAGTTTCGATTAGTTTGAGTTCGATGGTACCTGCATCAGTTCTGACATTTGCCTTTACTTTTATGAAAGCATGAAGATCTACTTTGCCTTCATTATGAGCAATGATGACTTCTTCAGAGCTGTAGAATCGCATACCTTCACCTTTGACGGGGTCGTTAGGCAGGTTGCGTTTTCCTTTGGAGATATAGTATAGACCCAAAACCATGTCCTGAGAGGGTAGGGTAATAGGTGTACCATTTTGAGGATTTAGGATATTGTGCGATGCAAGCATGAGCAATTGCGCTTCTAATATCGCAGCGTTGCTCAACGGAACATGCACAGCCATCTGGTCACCATCAAAATCCGCATTGAAGGCAGTACAAACTAAGGGGTGAAGCTGAATGGCTTTACCTTCAATCAATTTGGGCTGAAAGGCCTGTATGGAAAGACGGTGAAGTGTTGGGGCGCGATTCAGCATGATGGGATGACCCTTGAGGATATTCTCAAGGATATCCCAAATAACGGCTTCTTTCTTTTCTACTAATTTTTTTGCGCTTTTAACCGTTTTTACGATACCACGCTCAATGAGTTTGCGTATAATAAATGGCTTGAATAATTCAGCGGCCATATCTTTTGGTAACCCACATTCGTGCAATTTCATTTCAGGACCTACTACGATGACCGAACGTCCGGAGTAATCCACGCGTTTACCCAATAAGTTCTGACGGAAGCGACCTTGTTTACCTTTCAATACGTCGGAAAGTGACTTGAGTGCACGACCACCTTCTGCTTTCACTGCATTGGATTTACGAGAGTTGTCCATTAAGCTGTCTATCGCTTCTTGGAGCATACGTTTTTCGTTGCGTAAGATTACTTCAGGGGCTTTGATTTCCAATAAGCGTTTGAGACGGTTGTTGCGGATTATCACACGACGATATAGGTCATTGAGATCAGAGGAGGCAAAACGGCCACCATCTAAAGGTACGAGTGGACGTAATTCAGGTGGAATAACTGGGATGTATTGCATCACCATCCATTCTGGTTTATTTTCAATGTGAGAGTTGGCTTCTCGGAAGGCTTCCACTACGGATAATCGTTTGAGGGCTTCTGCTTTACGTTGCTGTGATGTTTCAAAAGCAGCCGAGTTGCGGAGTTCGTAAGATAGTTTGTCCAAATCGATACGTGACAAAAGCATATGTACCGCATCGGCACCCATTTTGGCGATGAACTTGTTAGGGTCATCATCATGCAATTGTTGATTTTCTTTGGATAGTTTATCGAGTATATCCAAGTATTCATCTTCGGTAAGCAGTGCCATGTATGTATCCTCACTGTCTTTCAGATTGAGAGTAGAGCGTATCATTGCATCCGCTTCGCCAGCCTGAATCACACAGTAGCGTTCATAGTAAACAATCATCTCCAATTTTTTGGAACTGGTCCCTAGTAGATAGCCGATTTTATTGGGTAGCGATTTGAAGTACCATATATGTACTACGGGTACTACCAGTTTGATATGACCCATACGTTCGCGACGTACTTTCTTTTCTGTAACTTCTACACCGCAACGGTCACACACGATGCCCTTGTAGCGAATACGTTTGTATTTGCCGCAATAACATTCGTAATCCTTAGTGGGACCAAAGATTTTTTCGCAAAACAAGCCATCTCTCTCAGGCTTGTAAGTACGGTAGTTGATTGTTTCGGGTTTGAGGATTTCTCCATAGCTACGATCCAAAATAGAATCTGGTGAGGCCAGCGTAATCGTTATTTTGTTGAAGGCTGACTTCAATTTGTTGTCTTTTTTCAAACTCATGATGAATGATATATTGTGTTTTATCAATTAAGTGCAAATATCTCAAGGGTTTTACCCAAACCAGTTAAGTATTTGCTTGTAAATTCACCAGTTTTAATCTCTAATTGACTCATTTTGATACACTTTGCGTGCAACCAAGCCTATTGGTTGATTTGTCAAGTCGATAAAACACTACTTGTGTGAATTTATGAATTCGCAAAAATAGGGAATTTTGTACAAATTATAATATTTTTTCGAATATTTTTTGCTTAAACCATTCTTCTAATCTGTTTTTGTTGTACCTTTGCGCCCCATTAATCTTAACTAAAGACTGCAATGTCTATAACTTGATAAAAAATATTATGAAACAAGTTACAATTGAAGGACAACTCAGAAGCGAATTTGGTAAAAAAGCATCCCGCCACATCCGTTCTGAGGGTAAAGTGCCTTGTGTAATTTATGGAGGGTCTCAAAACATTCATTTTAGCACAACGCACAAAGAACTTAAATCTATCGTGTACACGCCAGAATTCAAACAGGCGACTATTAATCTCGATGGAAAACAATACACTTGCATCCTCAAGGATCTGCAAATGGATAAAATCACCGACGAAGTCACTCATATCGATTTCTTGGAGTTGGTACCCGGCAAAAAAGTAAATGCTACAGTGCCATTACGCTTTACTGGTCAGTCTATAGGTGTTAAGAATGGTGGTCGATTTGTAGTGAAAATGAATACAATCAATATCCGTACTACGCCCGAAAACTTGAAAGAAGCAGTAGATGTGGATATTACAAATCTCGAAATTGGCAAAAACCTTCGTATCGAAGATATCCAACTCGAAAACACAGATATACTTCACCACAAACGTATTCCTGTCGCAGCTGTAGTCATCACACGTGCTCTTCGTCAGGAAGCAGCTGCTGCCAAAGATGGTAAAAAATAGTCATAAAAATACATTTAATCCAAAACCGCTCAACCCAGAGCGGTTTTTTTATGTCTTATTCAAAACATCAATTTTTAATATGAACCATAAAATACAATTTTTACTTTCTGCTTCTCTGTTTTTTATCAATTCACTAGCAACTGCAACTACCAAAAGAGTCCTTTTCATTGGCAATAGCTATACCTATGTCAATGATTTGCCGGATATGTTAGCAAAAATTGCACTTTCGTCAGGAGATACCATTTTATATGATGTGAGTACTCCAGGTGGGCACACGTTTATGATGCACACAAGCAATACCACCACCCAGTCCAAAATCAAAGCCGGCAATTGGGACTATGTAATCTTACAAGAACAAAGTCAGTTGCCTTCCTTCTCGCCGGCACAAGTGGCTACAGATGTCTTAATTCCTGCCAAAACACTTTGCGATACCATAAAAGCCTATAATCCTTGTGCCGAAATTATATTTTATATGACATGGGGGCGAAAAAATGGAGATGCAGGCAACTGTGCTAGCTATCCTCCCGTATGTACTTATGCAGGAATGCAACAACGACTCAGGGAATCTTATATCCTTCTGTCCGATACCAACAATGCTACTTTAGCTCCGGTAGGAGCAGTATGGAGTAAAATGAGAACGCAATACCCGTCGGTTGAGCTATATTCACCCGATGAGTCACATCCATCGATTCAAGGTACTTATTTGGCTGCTGCCACCTTTTACTCCTTACTCTATCGTAAACATGTTGACAGTACATCTTACATTCCAGCTTCTCTTAATCTCACGGAAGCGCAACAAATAAAACAAATTGTACATCAAG
This sequence comes from Chitinophagaceae bacterium, assembly GCA_036846185.1. Classification (GTDB taxonomy): domain Bacteria; phylum Bacteroidota; class Bacteroidia; order Chitinophagales; family Chitinophagaceae; genus OLB11. Next base: position 8,433 of record DAIUCL010000021.1, on the reverse strand, counting down.
TAGTGCTAGATAGCCTCGAATATTGGTATCAATATGGAGCATTGCCTATCGCCGATTTCTCTTTTCTGGTATCAGCCAACACTGTTTCATTTCAAAATCTTTCCAAGCGATTCGACTCCCAATATTGGGATTTTGGTGATGGCTCTACCGATACAAGTTATTCTCCCACTCACGTCTATCTTACACCTTCTTTTTATAATGTAAGTCTTAAAGTGATTAATAATAATTGTATTTACGATTCTGTTAATTATGTAGTAGAGGTTTTGTCTCCCTCTCAAGTTATATCGTTTCCGCCTTTGCAAACTTCATGCGCTTACTCTATCAAATCCGGAGTGTGGCAAAATCCATTCTATCCTTCAAAGTCATCTGTTCGATTATTGTCGCCCTCAGGCCAAATTATATTATCGCAAATCATAGAAAAAGAAGCTGATTTCAACTCCCAACATCTACCCAAAGGTCGATATATTTTACAATTTATGGGTACTCACTCCTATAATAGATGTTCACAATATATCTGGATACACTAATGTTACTCTTCTTTTTTCAATTCAGGAGCTTTGCTATACCTTTGCTCCACTAAACATTATACATGTCATTACTTATTGCCGGAACCATGGCTTTCGATGCCATTGAGACACCCTTTGGAAAAACAGACAAAATAATAGGTGGCTCCGCTACGTATGCCGCCTGGAGTGCGAGTCATTTTACACAAAACATTAAGCAAATCTCTATTATAGGAGGCGATTTTCCAAAACCCGAGCTAGATGCTCTCGCAGCACGTGGAGTGTCTTTCGATGGGGTAGAGTGTCTTAAAGATGAAAAATCATTCTTCTGGAGTGGTAAATACCATATGGATATGAATACTCGCGATACCTTGGTAACAGATCTAAATGTATTGGCAAAATTTGATCCCAAAGTCCCGGCCTCTTATCACGACTGCGAATACCTCATGCTCGGTAATTTGATGCCATCTCTTCAGCAAAAAATCATACAACAACTACCTCACCGTCCAAAATTGATTATCATGGACACCATGAACTTCTGGATGGATGTTGCCTGGGATGACCTCATGGCTACCATTTCAATGGTTGATGTACTCATGGTCAATGATGCAGAAGCCCGTCAGCTCAGTAACGAATACTCTCTCGTAAAAGCGGCTCAAAAAATCATGGCTATAGGTCCAAAGTATCTAATTATCAAAAAAGGAGAGCATGGAGCTTTATTATTTCATGGTGAAAGAGTGTTTTTTGCACCTGCCTTACCTCTCGAAGAAGTGTTTGATCCTACCGGTGCTGGCGATACGTTTGCCGGCGGCTTCATAGGTCATATTACTCGCACCGGCGATACAAGTTTCGACAATATGAAGACGGCCATCATTATAGGTTCTGCTATGGCCAGTTTCGTGGTCGAAAAGTTTGGTACTGACCGTCTCAAAGAAATTAATGCCGATATGATCAGTCAGCGACTTGGTTATTTTGTCGACCTAGTCAACTTTGATATCGCATTGGTATAAAAAGTCATTCCAATTATTTTTTTTGGGGGGCATGCACGGCTATTCGTGACTAGTCCTCGTGCCTTATGCGGTGCTGCATGGCAGTGCAGGTAGCTCCGTCCCTCCGCTCCTGCACCACCTGCATCACTCGCATTCGTCCCTGTGGGCTAGTCACTTCTATCCGGCAGCCGACGAAATTCTCCTATCTTTTGACTCTATCGATACATGCCGTATCACAATTTTATTTAGATTTCCTCAGCGTAATAATAAAAAGTTACGGATCTATTGAGCGAAACAACTTTTGCATTCAAAGGAGGAACATCTTATTTACGTATACCTCACTTTCACTCCGTACGGTTTCATACGGCAAAAAACAGAATGAATAAGCGGAAAAAAATAATGTTAGAATAAACTAACTAATTATATTTGTATCATCTAACTATATGAAGCAGTTACTATTCCTCCTTTTCTACACAATCGGCCAATATGCTCATGCACAAATTATTCGAGGTATAGTGACTTCTGATAATCAAAGAAAAATAGACAGTGCTCTTATCATTGATAGTAGATACGGACAAAAAACTGTGAGCAAACAAAATGGTCAATGGGAAATACAACTACCGAATGATAGTTCTCATATACTTTATATTAGTAAACCAGGCTTTTTGACCGAAACTATTCTGATCGAAAAATCATTCCCCGTCGATAGTATGATCGAAGTTCAACTAAAAGTGAAAAGTATACAACTTTCAAACTTTACTATTTCCTCCTACAAAATCGCACGCCCTTCACACGAATATTTAAGCTTTCAGTCAGATATCAGCTCCAAACTATTGGAATATTCACAATCCAATACCCTCAGCGATGGAATTCGATTTGCCCCGGGTATTCGAATAGAAAATAACTGCCAAAATTGTGGATTTACACAACTCAGAATGAACGGGCTGGAAGGCGCATACACACAGCTATTAATCAACAACCGAGCCTTGTTTTCTTCACTCGCCTCTGTATACGGTCTCGATATGATACCGGCTTCCATGATAGATAGAGTGGAAGTAATCAGAGGGGGAAATTCAGCACTATTTGGGGGCAATGCAATTGCCGGTACGGTTAACATTATAACTAAACTACCAAGTCGTAATAGCTATGAAATTAATAGCAGCAGTACCTTTGTCGCAAAAGGTAGTTGGGATCATACCCTGATGGCTGATGCCGCATTTGTTAGCAAAAACAAAAAATCCGGTATTCACGCCTATTCTTATCTAAGACATCGAAATCCATGGGATGCCAATGGCGACCAAATCACAGAAATAACAACACTAAATAACAGAACTCATGGTATCGATATCTATCAAACCGCAAAAAATCATAAAATCAATGCAACTTTGCTTTGGCTCAATGAATTCAGACGAGGTGGCGCAGACTTAGACCGATTGCCTCATCAAAGTAGGCTGGCGGAGCAGCTTCGGCACGATATACTCAGTGCACAAGCGGTAGCAAAAATCGATGGAAAAAAGAATAATCATTATAAAGAGTTATTTGTTGGAGCACAACATGTACTTAGAAATAGCTATTATGGAAGTGGTGGTAGAATAATACCACCCGGAGATACACTAAGTATCAAAGATTCTCTGGCTCTCAATGCGTATGGGCGTACGGAAGATATCTCTGTTCACACAGGAGTCCGATTTCATTTTCAATATCATACTAAGCTGGCAGCTACTCTCAACACTGAATGGCAGCTCAATAAAGTACAAGATCGCATGCCTGGATATCAACGCTCTATTCATCAAATGGTATCCACGATAGGTCAAAATATACATATTGAATACAAACCCAACGAAAAATATTCATTTCAACTCACCCAGCGATTAGACCGATATTCACTCAGTGGCAATTATTCATTTCCTTTACATAGTTTTCCTATTATGCTGCAAAGGCTAATCTATATCCCACGATTTGCCATTGGATATCGCTTTCATGAGCATTGGCAATTCAAAACATCTATAGCCAAAGGGTATAGAGGCCCTCAAGCATTTAGCGAAGATCTACATATCGAAACGCTCGGAGGTGCACCCCGATTTGTTCTCATTAGCCCTGAATTGATATTGGAGCGTTCTCTATCTGCCAATGCATCTCTGAGCTTCGAGCCCGCAGCCACAGCTACAGTGAATCATCGCTTGGTAATGGATGCTTTTTATACATCCTTGTCAAATCCCTTCATATTATCTAATGCGATAGAGCTTGCAAATGGACTATCGGTCATTACCAAGCGAAATGGCATTGGAGCAATCGTAGCAGGCACAAATCTGGAATACCAATTTAGCTATAAGAGACTCTTTCAAATCCAGTCGGGTATTACTTTACAACAAGCAAGATACAGACAGCCCGAACTTTTGTGGGAATCTACAGATACCGTTAAAACTTCTATTTTTACATCACAAATTCTACGTACTCCCCGTATCTACGGGTTCGTTAGTGCTGTATATACACCTTCTCCCTTTTGGACATTGACTTCGCAAGCAGTACTAACTGGTACTATGAAGATGAGCAAAATAGTGAATATCCACACCGAACAAATAGAGCTTACCCGTACTCCCTATTTTTGGGATCAGGGGGTAAAGCTAGAGCGAATGTTTTTGATTCAACATCAGCAAAAACTTTACCTTTATGCAGGTATGCACAACCTCTTTAATAGTTTTCAGCGCGATATACCCACAGGCATTGAAAGAGATGCATCCTATATATATGGTCCTTTGCGTCCACGTTCAGTTTATATCGGTATTAAATTAAAATCTTAAATCATTCAGTCCTATTCATCAGATATTAGAATCCTAATGCTTACTTTCGCAGCGTGAATCGAATACAGAGAGTAGGCCGCATTATTCGCAAAGATTTTCTGTTGGAGTGGCGACAGAAGTATTCATTTTATGGAATATTGCTCTATCTCATAAGTGCAGTATTTGCTATCTACATGCTTCAAGATGCACCCGATGCCGAAATGTGGAATGCTTTTTATTGGATTATTCTTCTCTTTGTCTCTGTCAATGCTGTTGCTAAAAGTTTTCTGCAAGAAAGTCGACAAAGAAACCTATACTATTACACGTTGCATCATCCTGTAGATATCATTCTTTCCAAGTTGATTTACAATGTACTACTCATGCTTGTAATGAGTTTGATATCTTATTTTCTTTTCATTGTTTTGCTTGGTTACCCTGTACAGCAGAGTCTTTATTTTATGTTGCTAGTGGTGAGTGGTGGCATCAGTATGGGTGTCCTTTTTACAATGCTGGCTGCTATTGCCAGCAGAGCAGGTGGCAATTCGGCACTGATCGCTATTCTAGGATTTCCCCTCGTTGTTCCACAGCTAATATTACTTTCGGACTTGAGCAAACCATTGTTTATGCCAATGCAAGTAGAGGCTTGGTGGACCTTTTTGGCTGTATTAATACTATTGGACATTCTAATCATAACACTTTCTATCATTCTATTTCCCTATCTGTGGAGCGAGTAGCAGACCTTTCGTAATGATATTTATAGTACTATTTTCTATGAAATGGAATTCCATAATTTGTAATATTTCTATTTAGTGTGTATTGTCTTGCAAAAATGTTGTTTTATTTGATCAATGTATCTTGGTTTGGGTTATAAAAGTAGATGGGAGAATAGATAGTGTTTAAGCATGTATAGTTATAAAACTGAATGTAGAAAATTAGTTAAAATTAGTACACTGCTCACAAGAAACCACCTATTATTTTGCTGTTTGTCAAACTCATAGCTTTGACATACTTTTGTAAAAGAAGTTATATTTATGACACAGGATACACAAGTGGTATTGGAATTGAAAAATGCGCAAATCTATCAAGGAAATAGTTTGATACTAAGTAATGTAAATTTAAAAATACATAAAGGTGAATTTGTATACTTGATTGGTAAGACCGGTACGGGTAAATCAAGCTTGTTGAAAACTATTTATGGTAATATTCCCTTACGACAAGGTCATGCTCAAGTTTGTGGTTTTGATTTAAGTACCCTAACTTGGAAAAATGTTCCTTTTTTGCGACGAAATTTAGGCATCGTGTTTCAGGATTTTCAATTGTTGACAGACAGGAATGTGAATGCCAATCTGGAATTTGTGTTAAAGGCTACAGGTTGGAAGGACAAACATCTCATGCAAGAGAAAATTGAAAGTGTATTGAGCAAGGTAGGTCTGAAAGGTAAAGGTAATAAAATGACTTATGAAATGAGTGGTGGCGAACAACAACGTGTAGATATAGCCAGAGCCATGCTCAATAATCCTAAGTTGATCTTAGCGGATGAGCCCACAGGTAATCTGGATCCAGATACCAGCGATGAGATTATGCAATTGCTGCATTCCATTTGTGCAGATTATGGTACAGCCATAATCATGGCTACCCATGATTATAGTATTATACAGAAGTATAGGTCAAGGATAATTCGTACAGAACATGGACAGGTATTCGACAATGCCTTCGTAGCTCATTGATGATATGGAGAGGCATCTGGTTCATTATTTTCTTCATTTAATATTTCCATTTTTTCTTGCTTGTTTTTTTGCGCCTACCCGGTACAAAAGTGTTTATCTTTTGTTGCTTTCAACTATGCTGATTGATGTAGATCATTTTTGGGCGAATCCTTTGTTTGATGCCAATAGGTGTAGTATAGGTTATCATACTTTTCATCAATGGTATTTGTTGCCGGTATATTTTATATTGGCAATATGGAAAAAGCCTGTACGCTGGATAGGGGTGGGTCTCATCTTACATATTGCTACAGATTTTTTGGATTGTTTATGGATGAGGTCTTCTATTAATTAGTAGGGAATTCAGGTTCTGCACTGGTGGTTAATTGTAGGTGTGTTTGCTACCTGTTGGTAGTAGTATTGTGTGGTGATAATACGTTTCTAAAAATAGATTAAATGGGTTCTTAGCTTTCCAAGGCTATTTATTTCAAGAGTAGGTAGAGGGAATTTGAGCTTGAGACCATTTAGTACTTTGCATACAGTAGGTGTTTTGCCATGTATCTTAATTTTACTCAAGTCTATATCGGGAGAAAAAAATAGTTGTCGATATCGGACTATATCTCGCCTGTCGTGATAGATACCGGTGTTTTTGTCGAGCCATTGATTTTCGTAGCCACCATACATATTATCGGCGCCATAACCTATTGCTACATTGAGCCATGCTGGAAGTTTACTGTTGGGTGCAAAACTCTTTAGATTTATACTGAGCCAATAACTTTGTGCATTGTAATCTTTTAGAATTCTCTCTGGGATAAATTTTCCAAATTTTTGTTGTGTGCGAAGAGCGAGTTCGGGGTCGGAGTATTGACGAAGATGACTGGAGAATTTGAATTGTATACGTTGTTCTTGCCAGAGATACTCTTGTGAAGCGTAAAGTAAAGAGCCTCCAGTGTTGGCAGCCATATCAGCCAGACTGAAGCCCCATTCGGTGCTGAATCCGTCGAGGATTTCTATTACACTTAAGTAGGCTATGCCCATACCGGCGCCATAGATTGCTGCCTTTTTGCGAGTTATACCACTCCATCTGAAGAGTGAACTGCTAAACTGAGCCATCCAGTATGCGCTGTAGGCATGGCCTACTTTGTCTATTTGTTGCCATTCTTTGGAGTCGTTGTAAAGTTGGAATGGTCCTCTTGGGTATTGGCTATACCAAGCATTATTAAGAGCGATTAGGCTGCCTGTCCAAAGTGCTGCTTGCGAAGCAGACACGGCCAAAAGTCTTTTGTGATGAAGGCTATCGGCGGGAGTGAAGAGTGAATTCTTGTTAGGCGGTGTTGCGTAAACTGATGCCGAAATTGCACAAAATAGGAGGAGTAGTCTGAACATCGTTGCAAAGATACACTGTAAATCTAGGGCATGATGAGTAGTTGCAACTATTAATTGTGATTTATATTTGGGGTGATGAAAAAGTTTCAGGTGTTTGTTTGTGTTTTTATTGCAATTGTAGTGATATATGCTTGCAACTCGGAGAATGAGGCTGATCAAAAGAGAAGCAAAATATCTTCAATTTACGCTGGTGTAATGAAGCGTATTAAACTGAGAAAGGAATTGGTAGTATCTGTCGAAGATTCTAGTAATGTTTTCGATACGGGATCATTTAATCCCTTTACGGATTCTATTCAGGATTTATTGAATACACTTCGTCGTGATTGGGAGAGAGATAGTATAAGTCTATCAAGGCGGAAGCTTGGGGATAGTATGACTCATTCGATAGATTCAGCTGTTTCTTTGGCTTTGGTTCAGTCAGATTCGTTGCCGATGATGTCTGAACCTGCTTCGCTTCGATTCAATTTAATTCAGTTTCGCAGATTAGATTCTTTGCGTAAAGTTATTCCAAATTCATCTTGTAGGCGTGATTCGTGCCGAATATGGCTATTGATAGATAAAAAGGTACAGCGTTTGTACTTGCATATTGATGGTATTGCTGTTGATACGTTTAAGGTGTCGACGGGAGATACAAAACATGAAACACCTTTATTTGACATGAGGATGTCGGGACCTATTTTTTATAAATATACTTCTAAAAAATTTCCCGGCGGCAATTACAAGGGGCTTGGAAATATGCCCTATGCGGTTTTTATCAAAGGAGGATTTGCGATTCATGGGACTACGCAGGGTAATTTTAGTAAACTAGGTCAGAAGGCGTCGCATGGTTGTATACGTTTGCATCCGGACAATGCGGAGATTGTAAATGAGCTAGTGCGCATGGTAGGCTTGTCGCAGACGTGGATTACTATTGTAGATGGGATGTAGCGTTGTGTTTTCTGGTCAATTTTTGAGTAGGATTGATGTATTTTAAGTTGATGTATGAATTAGACGATGAATAGTAGCCCCGATAGAAGTCTACCGTGTACCCACATCTAAAGCGATTTTCCACCCACTCTAAATTTCGTAAAAT
>DAIUCL010000020.1:946-22230 GCA_036846185.1 Chitinophagaceae bacterium | reverse complement strand
TTTATTGCAGCAAATTAAGACTTTCTTGAATTATTTTAAGTTTTTCGAGAGCGTCATTTTTCTTTTTAACTTCATTTTCTATTATTTCGGGTTTGGCATTTTGGATAAAGCGTTCGTTTCCGAGTTTTTTGTCGACGGATAGGAGGAAGCCTTCGAAGTATGCTTTGTCTTTGAGGAGTTGTTCTTTTTGGAGGCTATGATCTATTTGTTTGTCGCTGGTCATGTAGACTTGAATTTTTTCTGCCATGAATGCGACGGAGTCTTCGGGGATATCGAGTATAAAGTGGATGTGGGTGGCAAAGACTTGTTTTTGAAGAATAGTAGCTATGGGTTTGATGAGTTCTTTGTGGTCTTGGTGGAAGTGGAGTTGTATTTCGTCTTTGGGTTTTAGTTGTTGTTTTACTTTCAGGTCGCGAATTGTGCTGATGAGTGTTTGGAGCAGTTTTCCGGTACTGAGATGTTGGGTATCGGTGGTTTGTGGTATAGGTAGTGATGAGAGTAGAATGCTATTATCGTTAGTACGAGATGTTATGTGGTGATAGATTTCTTCGGTAATGAAGGGCATGAATGGGTGTAATAGTTTCATGAGTGCTTCGAAGAATAGCTTAGCTTGTGATATATTGTAGGCATTGATGGCTTGGTCTTGGGGAGTTTTGATCCATTCGAGAAACCAGCTACAGTAGTCGTCCCAGATGAGGGAGTATATTTTTTTGAGTGCTTCGCTAAGTCTGAATTCTTTGATATCGAGATCGATTTCGTTGCTTACTTGGGCGATTCGTGCTTGAAACCAATGGGAGGCAAAGGTGTCGGCTATGTCATGACTGTCGTTTGTGGGTTTGGCCTGCATGAGTTGTACTAGTTTAAGTGCATTCCAAAGTTTGTTGCAGAAGAGTTTGCCTTGTTCTAGTCCGGCTTCGTCGAAGAGGAGGTCGTTGCCGGCGGGTGAGGCGATGAGTACGCCAAATCTGACGGAGTCGGCACCATATTGGTCAATGAGTGCGAGTAAGTCGGGAGAGTTGCCGAGTGATTTACTCATTTTTCTGCCTTGTTTATCGCGTACGATACCGGTGAAGTAGACCTGTTGGAAGGGTATTTGATTACGATATTCTAATCCGGCCATAATCATCCTGGCAACCCAGAAGAAGATGATTTCGGGTGCAGTGACGAGGGTGGCGGTAGGGTAGTAGTAATCGAGTTCTTTGTTGTTGTTTTTGTTGGCATTCCAGCCGAAAACTTCGAGGGGCCATAGCCAGGAAGAGAACCAGGTGTCGAGTACATCATTGTCTTGGCGGAGGCTGGATTGTGGGTTGAAGTCGGGGTATTGTTTTTTAAATTCTTCTTTGGCGGTGGATTCATTTTTGGCTATGACGAAACGGCCTTTGTCGTCGTACCAGGCTGGAATGCGATGTCCCCATCTAAGTTGGCGGCTGATGCACCAGTCTTTGATGTTGCTCATCCAGTGTCGGTAGGTGTTTTTGAATTTGGCGGGATAAAATTTTATGTTATCGTTCATCACCACTTCTAGGGCGGGGGCTGCCATGGAATCCATACGGCACCACCATTGCATGGATAGACGAGGTTCTATGACGGCATCGGTGCGTTCGCTAAAGCCTACTTGGTTAGTATAATCTTCTATTTTGAGAACGTATCCAGCTTGTTGAAGGTCGCTGACAATTTGTTTTCGAACCTCGAATCGATCCATACCTACGTAGAGGCCGGCAGCTTGGCTGAGGGTACCATCTTCGTTGAGGGTATCGATGACTTCGAGCTGGTGTTTGAGCCCAATATTATAGTCGTTGATATCGTGGGCTGGGGTTACTTTGAGGCAGCCGGTACCGAATTCCATATCGATGTATTCGTCGGCGATGATGGGTATGCGACGATTGATGAGTGGAACGAAGCAATATTTGCCAATGAGGTTTTTATATCGTTCATCGTGAGGGTGAACACAAATAGCGACATCACCTAGTATGGTTTCGGGACGTACAGTAGCCACGGTCATGCAGGGAGCCTTATCAGAAGCGGCGGGGATTGTACCTTCTTGTATTTCTAAGAAGTATTTTATGTATACAAGTTTGCTATGGACTTCTTTATGGATAACTTCTTCGTCGCTCAGAGCCGTTTTGGCAGCAGGATCCCAGTTGATCATTTTCACTCCCCGGTAGATGTGTCCTTTTTGATAGAGGTCTATGAATACGTCTATCACAGCATTGTAGTAGTCGGTATCCATGGTGAAGGAAGTTCTATTCCAGTCGAGGGCGCAGCCAAGTTTTTTGAGTTGTTGGAGTATGATACCTCCATATTTTTCTTTCCATTCCCAGGCGTAGCCCAAAAATTCTTCACGTGTTAAATCATTTTTATCAATGCCTTTTTCGCGGAGCATTGCGGCTACTTTGGCTTCGGTGGCTATGGAGGCATGGTCAGTACCGGGTACCCAGCAGGTATTATATCCTTTGAGTCGGGCGTATCGGATGAGTACATCTTGTACCGAATTGTTGAGGGCGTGTCCCATATGCAATACGCCGGTCACATTGGGAGGGGGGATGACGATAGTATAGGCAGGTTTGTCATTGGGGGTAGAATGAAAATATTTTTTTTCTAGCCAATGAGCGTACCATTTGGATTCTGTTTCTTGAGGTATATAGTTTTTCGAAAGTTCCATAGGCTTGCAAAGATAGGGGCTTTGCCAATAAAAAATGAGTCGGAATAGATTGATACCTTTTGGGACATAAAAATAAGTACCTTTGCTTCATGAAGAAAAATCTTCTTTATTTTAGTGTACTGATAGCATTGGCCGTTGTGACTTATTACGCAATATTTGATGAGAATAAGCCGAGCTTTGATAAAAAGGAGGCAAATTTTACGGTAGAAAATATTGATGAGGTGCAGACAATATTCCTTACAGATATGAAAGGTAGAAGTATCAAGCTGGATAGACAGCCTGATCGCTGGTCGCTCAATGATAGTTTGGATGCCAGACAGGATGCTATCGACTTTATGTTTGAAGCACTGCGGAAGCAAAGACCTGTTCAAAAAGTATCATCCGGCTTTCATGATGCGGCTATCCTGGAGCTGAGTGGCAATGCCACTAAGGTAGAAATTTACAACAAAAAGGGAGAAAAGACTCACGCCTTTTATGTAGCCCAAAACCCCGGTTACAACAATGCTACTTATATGCTGAATGAAGGTGCTAGTAGGCCATTTGTTGTAGATATCCCCCCACAAAACTTATATTTAGGACTTCGTTACTTTACAGACCAAACAGAGTGGAAAAGCAGACGTTTGCTGTATGACTCTAGCCCTATAGAATCTATCAGAGTGAGCTACAAAGATTCAGTGCAACATTCATTTGACATAATAATGGAAAATGATAAACCGCGTCTAAGTGGTCAGGGAGCTCCTGCTTTGCCTGTCAATCAAAAAGAATTGCAGAAGTATGTCGAAGAAATGAATTCATTGTTTTGTGTGGGTTATGAGAACAAATATCCCCAAAAGCAAGAGATTATACATAATGGTATTCAATTGGGAACTATTGCATTGAAGCGTAAGAGTGGAAAAGAGTATACATTAAATATATATTTTAAGCCCGCCGATAAACGTACGAAATACTACTTGCAATTAGGCAAAGAAAAATATGATCATGACATTTTCTTTGCGTGGCACAACGAAAAGGACTTCGTACAGGTTCGTCGCAAAACGGTACAAAAAATGGCCAAATCTTTCTTTGACTTTTATATCACCGAAGAAGCTTTCAGTCGACTGTTGAATCAGCCTGTCTATAAGGATACCTTTAATCAATAAACTACTTCATCAAACACACTGTATGGATATACATACGCTCAGTTACCTGATATTTATAGCTGCACTTGTGCTTTCCTTCGTATTGGACTTATTTGTTTTCAGCAAAAAAAACAAAGCGGTTTCTGTCAAGAGTGCCACCTATCAATATCTGTTTTGGGTGTCTATGGCAATGGGCTATTTTGGTTATTTGTGGTTTTACTATGGGCATACCATGGCCTTAAATTATCTGTCGGCATACTTTATGGAGATGTCCTTGTCTATCGATAATATTTTTGTTTTTGTCATGATATTCGCCTCATTACAAGTAAGGCCACAGTATATAGGCAGAGTATTGATGATAGGCGTTATACTGGCAATTTTGTTCAGGATTATCTTTATTTCGATAGGTATTGTGCTCATCCAACAGTTTCATTGGTTGCTTTACTTGTTCGGTGCACTACTAGTTTATACCGGATTCAAAATGTTTTTTCAAAATCAGGAAGAAGAAAGTGATGTAAGAGAAGGTAAGATTTACAAATTTGTCCGAAAGCATTTGCGCTACACTGAGGAAGAAGCTGAGGGTAAAATGGTAGTAAGACGTTTAGATAAAATTTATTTTACCAAGATTGCTCTGGTCATATTTATGATTGGTATCACGGATATCGTATTTGCCCTCGATTCCATACCAGCTGTATTTGCTATTACTACCGATAATCTCATTGTATATAGCTCCAATATTTTTGCGGTATTGGGTTTGCGAGCCTTGTTTTTTATCCTACAAAAAGCAGCAGATAAATTTGATTACTTACAGCAAGGTATAGCCGTTGTACTCGTATTCATAGGCGCCAAGATGTTTTTGGAAATTATCGATATTCATTTTCCGGTTTGGGTATCTTTAGCGGTGATTATTCTTTGTATTTCTCTCTCCATGCTGTTCTCTATTTATCACAATCGCCAACACAGCAAATTAGAAAAACGCCATGGTAAAGGCTCATGATATTTCACACATAGTAGGAGGTGCTCTCTTACAATCAGGACAGGATTACTTAGTTGTAGATAACCTTATCTTCGATACCCGAAAAATATTCCAAGCTGATACCTCAGTTTTCATACCACTAGTCACTCCCAGACGCAATGCACATCAATACCTGGAGGCAGCTTATGCTTCAGGTGTTCGCTGTTTTATCGTATCACAAGATAGCTCACTACCTGCTGATGCTTGGATCATTCGTGTAGAGAATACCCTTCATGCCCTACAAAAATTAGCTGCCGCTCACCGACAAATTTTTTCTATTCCTGTATTAGCCATTACAGGTAGCAACGGAAAAACAGTCATCAAAGAATGGCTCTATCAGTTGCTACAAGAAGATTATTCCATAGCACGTAGTCCCAAAAGTTACAACTCCCAAATAGGTGTTCCCCTATCCGTGTGGCAGCTCAATAAGCAACACAATATGGCCATCTTCGAAGCTGGAATATCCCTGCCTGGCGAAATGCACCACCTCGAAAAAATCATCCAACCCACCCTCGGCCTCTTCACAAATATCGGTGATCCTCATAACGAGGGATTTTTGGACAGGCAACAAAAAATCAACGAAAAACTACAACTTTTCACCCATGTTCATACCCTTTTCTATTGCAAAGATTATACATTAATCGACCAAGCAATTGAATCCTGGAAAGTATCAAGAAAGCCTACGCTCATCACCTGGAGCCGACATTCACCTGCAACAATCCAAGTACTCTCCCAAACACAATACACCTCCTACACCCATATTCAGTTTCTATACAATCATACCACTCACAACTTACACATCCCCTTTACCGACGCCGCATCTATAGAAAATGTTATACACTGCGTACTCATCATGCTATATCTGCAGATAGAGTATAACACTATACAACAGCGAATCTCCAAGCTGAGCCACATCCCCATGCGTCTCGACATCATACAAGGTATCAATCAATGCTCCCTCATCAATGATAGCTACAGCTCCGACCTCTCCTCGCTACAAATAGCCCTTGACCTTCTCGCCCAGCAGACGCAGTATACCCGAAAAACTATCATACTCTCCGATATTCTTCAGACAGGCGATGACCAGGCCACCTACCTACAACTTGCTAAGCTACTCGCCGGGAAACAAATACAGCGACTCATCGCTATAGGAAGCACCATAGCCACTTACAAGAACCTGCTCGACGCTACCCCATCGCTTCATACCTCTTACTTCGAAACCACCGAACAATTCCTACAACATATTCACGAATCCGATTTTCAAAACGAATGCATCCTCATCAAAGGTGCTCGTAGCTTCGGATTCGAACGTATTACGAATCGATTACAAGAAAAAATACACCAATCCACCCTCGAAATCAACCTCAATGCACTTGCAGAAAATCTCAAAGTGTATCAGTCTTACCTTGCTAAATCTACCAAAATCATGGCCATGGTCAAAGCCTACTCCTACGGTAGCGGTACTATAGAGCTTGCCAACAGATTACAATTCGAACAAGTTGATTATCTAGCAGTAGCCTATACCGACGAAGGTGTACTCCTTCGAAAAAAAGGCATCACCCTCCCCATTATGGTCATGAACCCTGATGAACACTCCTACACCACGCTCCTGGAGTGGAAGCTCGAACCCGAAATCTATAATTTCAAATCACTCCACGCACTCCTCCGTGCCACACAGCACAGTCCGCAACCTAGCTACCCCCTCCACATCAAGCTTGACACCGGTATGCACCGCCTCGGATTCGAAAACCAAGATATTTCCCGGCTAATTGAGATAATCACACAGAATCCCACACTACATATCAAAAGCATCTTCTCACACCTCGCCGCCTCCGGCGATTCAGCGTTCGACGATTTTACCAGACTCCAAGGTGAACGCTTCAACACCATGAGCCAACAGCTCCTGCAAGCCTTCCCCTACCCCATCCTCCGACACCTATGCAACTCCAGCGGTATCCTTCGCCACCCCTCACTGCACTTCGATATGGTGAGGCTCGGATTAGGTCTATACGGAATCGAATCTATACACCCAGTGCAGCAGCAACTACATACCGTAGGTACCCTCAAAACCACTATTGCACAAATTAAAACCGTAGCCGCTAACGAAACCGTAGGCTACAGCCGACAAGGACTATTGAGCAGAGATACCCGCATAGCCACCGTATGTATAGGATATGCCGATGGCATCCCCCGCCGCATAGGCAATGGTAAAGCTTACATGCTCCTCCATGGCCAGCCGGCTCCCATCATAGGCAATGTATGTATGGATATGTGTATGCTCGACATTACCGACATCGAAGATGTACACGAAGGCGACGAAGTAGAAGTATTCGGAAGCTCTCTTCCCGTTAGTACTCTCGCACTTTGGGCCGATACCATTCCCTATGAAATCCTCACCGGTATCTCACAGCGAGTCAAAAGGGTCTATTATCAAGAATAGCAGCCATCCAGCAAAATAGTATTCATTTCTTGGAGCTGTCATCCAAGCTTCCTCTCTCATCATCCATCCGTCCCCTACAGAGTACGCTATCGCTCCCGTGCTCCGCCAAGGCTCCGCACCGCCTCCTGAGTCGGCGTCTTCCGGGCACGGCAGCCCCTCCGCTTCATTACCCTATTCATCGGTCTATACGAGGGAGTCTACTGCACATTAGTATAAGTCCCTTAATCCCCTGCCACACAAAAACCCCGAAGGGGTGACATTATTTCAGCCCTTCAGGGTTGGTTATTTTTTTATGTTCGAATATCAATAATCATTTCACCCCTTCGGGGTTGAAAAAGCGAACACGTATTTTCGATAGAAAAGGGAAGAACGAAAAATGAATCCCGAAGGGATGAAATGATTATAAAGATAAATCCCCTGCCACACAAAAACCCCGAAGGGGTGACATTATTTCACCCCATCAGGGTTGATAAAATTTTTCATATTCGCATTTCTGTAATAATTTCACCACTCCTGAGTTTAAATCAAAGCATTATGGCAGGCACATTTTCGCAAATATATATTCAATACGTTTTTGCAGTAAAAGGAAGAGAAAACTTACTGCAAAGAGTTTGGAGAGATGAAATCTTTAAATACATTGCAGGCATAATCAAAGGTAAAAATCAAAAACCCATTATAGTAAATGGTGTTGCAGACCACATTCATGTTTTTGTAGGTCTAAAGCCATCAATGAGCATTTCTGATTTGGTAAGAGATATCAAAAACAATTCGGCCAACTACATCAACGAAAAGAAATACGTACATGGAAAATTCTCTTGGCAAGAAGGATATGGTGCTTTCTCTTATGCTCATTCGCAAATTGAGAATGTTTATCAATACATTGCCAATCAGGAAGTCATCATAAAAAGAAAACATTCAGAGAAGAATATCTTGATTTTCTTCAAAGATTTGAAATTGAATTTAACGAAAAATATGTATTCGAATGGATAGACTAATCTAATCACCCCTTCTGGGTACAATTGACCTTTGATTCATATCGAATTATACTTTTACATCATCTATGGATAAATAAATGGCAACAATGTTGTTTTGCGAATAAACTATAAAACATCAATAAATAATCAATAGGATAAATCTACATCACCCTAGCCACTCAACTTAAATTCCCTATATGTATCACTTTGATGAATTTTTGTTTTTACGTAATAAAATGTATTTGTTCGAATATCTATTCTGTCTATGAATCTCCAAATTTCTAACTTCCTTAATGTAAGTACATACAAAAAACATCATCAGAAAAGCTTTTCAGTTTTCAAATGATGAAATAAGGTGCATAATCTAAAGGAGAGATTTTTCTTGCATTTATTGCATTTTTAGCTTTACAAATTTTACCATGTAGCAATGACCATTATAGCCATAACGAATACTAGCAATTCCCTTTACCCATTTAAGCATGATTAAATATTTATTTCATTTTCTATGCTTCAGAAACCAGCATTATAAAGTCTGGGTGTAATTATGGAATTTATTGATAATTATTGAAGAACTATAGGAGCTATGTTTACAGCGTAGCTAACCACATTAGTTATGCTGAAAATTTCACATTTATCTTGCCTGCATTCCTAACTGCTCCATAAACTTACTGTCCCTGAAAACTAGCCGTGACAGGAGCGGCATCCCCAAAGCGGTAAAGCCTTTGTGTGTTGGGGCGAAGGGATATAGCGGATGGCACGAAGTAGTCCAATAGTATTCGCTCCGATGAGCTCCTAAATGATATACAACAAGCTAATTTTACTACTCTGCCATATCGATGGAAAGTAAGCAAGTATATAATTCATAGCTTAAAATTGGCCGCAATAGTAACATGGAGATTAGGGGTTTGCCGTCGCTACTCCGTAATTTTTTTAATACTTATCGTGAAAAATGTTTGTTTTATCTCTTTGGCAATGTATTTTTAAGCCTTAGAAAAAGAGATTATGATGCTGAAAAGACTATTCTTATTGGCCTTGACGTTTGCGGCTATAGCACCGGTAGGTGCGCAAAACATGCGTAAAGTATTGAAAAAACGTACCGCAGAAGCTTGTGTGTATGGCAATTTGGGCTATTATGGCAATCCTCACTGGGGAGCGGGCACCAATATCCATTATCTGCATGGTATAGGTCGCAAGCGACAAACGTTCAGTGTGGGTATGGGGATGCGTGCCAATCTCTTTTTTACAAAAAAACGGGACTATACAACTTCTAGCGATGTACTCAGTGCGCTCAACCCAGGCAGAGGAGGCGATACCCTGTATATGCCCGAAGTGCAAACCAATACTCTCAATGCGTATGTGGCAATGAAAATATTTGTAAAAAGAGGAGTATTCATTCATATCAATACCGACATAGGAGGTATTAATTTCGGCGACAAACAAAAAGCCTTCTTCCGCTCTTACGAAACGAACCCTCTACCACCTGGTCGTGAGTACAATACCGAACCCTATGCTTTCAACCTCCAAGTACCCGGCAAGGAAAGCTACGGTACCATCATGACGGAAGTGTATGGCTCCTTCAAACTAAGCGATGTACTCTACTGGCGCTTAGGTCTCAACTACCTACGCAACGAGTACAAAGTAGATAGACTCGTGTACATGAATGGTACTCGCTTCTCTCAAAACAACTGGATGGTTATGTCCGGGCTTGCTTTTGATATTCGTTGGCACAAAACAGTAGAACAAGCCCGATTCTCTCTCTAAGATTGTTCATTTATTCCCACTTTCCCCTACCTTTGCGGCTATCTTGAGCTCGCCACATACGATAGCATTTCATACCCTCGGTTGTAAACTGAATTTTTCCGAAACGTCTACCATATCTCGACAATTGGAAAAAGAAGGCTACCGCAAAACGTCTTTTCAAGATAGCGCGGATGTATACGTCATCAATACCTGCTCTGTAACCGAAAATGCTGACAAAGAGTGTAAACAACTCATCCGAAAAGTAAAAAAACAAAATCCTAATGCTAAAGTGGTCGTGATGGGATGCTATGCGCAGCTACAACCAGATACCATAGCCGCTATCGATGGTGTAGATATAGTGCTCGGAGCAGGCGAAAAATACAATATATCCTCTCGTTTGGCTCAGCACGACTCCCAGTCGAAGACACAAGTATACAGCTGCGATATACAAGATGTACATGGTTTTCATGCTTCCTACTCGGCTTTTGATCGTACACGCACCTTCCTCAAGGTGCAGGATGGCTGCGATTATAACTGCTCCTTCTGTACCATACCCTTGGCACGTGGTCACAGCCGAAGTGATACCATCGCCGGTGTGTTGGCCAATGTAGAAGAGCTATCGCGCCACGATGTAAAAGAAATAGTTCTCACTGGTGTCAATCTGGGCGATTTTGGCAAAGGCTACGATGGCAACAGAAGACACAACGAACAATTTATCGATTTGGTAAAGGCGCTCGATCGCCAAACCAGCATACCACGCTATCGTATATCCTCGATAGAACCCAATCTGCTTACCAACGATATCATAGAGTATGTAGCCTCCTCCAGAGCCTTCATGCCTCACTTTCATATACCACTCCAAAGTGGCAATGATAAGTTGCTGGCCGATATGCGCCGACGATATAAGCGTGAGCTCTATGCCGATAGAGTCCGTCATATCAAACAGCTCATGCCACATGCCTGTATCGGGGTGGATGTCATTGTAGGTTTTCCGGGCGAGACCGATGAGGAGTTTGAAACAACCTATCGTTTTCTTCACGAGCTCGATATTGCTTATCTGCATGTGTTTACCTACTCCGAACGGCCACATACACTTGCCGTGACGATGGAGGGAGTAGTAGATCCCGCCGTACGTAAGCAGCGAAATCTTCGACTCCGCGACTTATCCGACAAAAAACTCAATCACTTTCGACAGTATTATGTCGGACATACCCGACCCG
The DNA here is from genome assembly GCA_036846185.1 of Chitinophagaceae bacterium. Taxonomy (GTDB): domain Bacteria; phylum Bacteroidota; class Bacteroidia; order Chitinophagales; family Chitinophagaceae; genus OLB11. The sequence continues at coordinate 11,061 of DAIUCL010000020.1, read as the reverse complement.
TGCTCTTCGAAAAAGCCGAACATAGTGGACAGATGGAAGGCTATACCGATAACTATCTAAGAGTAACCGCTCCCTATGATGCGAGTATGGTGAATCAAATAGTTAATTACGAAATAGAGTAATAATCACTAAAGGCGAAGTGCCATATTACCTTACAACAACATCAAAACCGGATTTTCCAAATAAGACACAAGAGTTTGTAAGAAGCGAGCTCCTACCGCACCATCGACCACTCTATGATCGCAGCTCAGTGTTAGCTTCATGATCTGGCGAACGACGATCTCACCTTGCTCCACCACTGCTGTAGCCTTGGTTTTACCCACGGCCAATATACAGGCATCGGGAGGATTCACGATAGCCGTAAACTCTTCGATATCCATCATACCCAAGTTGGATATAGTAAAAGTGTTGCCGGTAAATTCCGCCGGTTGTATTTTTTTGTTGCGGGCTTTGTCGTACAAGTCGGCAGCATCCAACGCAATTTGACTCAGACTCTTTTGGTTGGCAAACTTTATCACCGGTACGATAAGGCCCTCCTCGAGCGCTATAGCACTACCAATGTGTATATGATGATGTCGGCGAATGGTATCACCCAGCCAGCTACTATTCACATCCGGGTGCTGCTGAAGTGACATGGCCACGGCTTTGATAATCATATCGTTTACCGATATCTTCACCTTAGAAGTTTCATTCAGTTTTTTGCGAGCATCCAAGAGCGAATCCATCGTCACGCTCACTTTCAAGTAGAAGTGTGGGGCCGTAAACTTGCTTTCGCTCAAACGTTGGGCAATCACCTTACGCATTTGTGTCACCGAGATATCTGAATGGCCTTCTTCGGCAAGTATATTAGTAGGCATAGCTGTCGTAGCGACCGAAGCCAATGCAGCAGGTGCTGCTTGCTGATCAGGTCGATAATTGTCTAAATCGCGCTTTACAATACGCCCCATATCACCACTACCTTGCAGTCGGGATAAGTCGATTCCTTTTTCTTTGGCTATCGATTTGGCCAGTGGCGATGCCTTGATGCGTCCACCATCACCACTACCTACAGTGGATGTAGGAGCATGAGAGGGAGCTGGAGCAGGCATAGGTTCTGCCGATATTGCCGAAGAAGGGCTCACATCAGCACTAGCCGATGCTACCCACATAGCTAAAAACGGAGCAATGTCGGTACCGGCAGCACCAACTACAGCGATTACATCATTCACTTTGGCTGCTTCGCCGGCTTTTACACCTTGGTACAAGAGTGTACCTTCGGCATAGCCTACCACTTCCATAGTAGCCTTATCTGTCTCTACATCGGCAAGTACATCATCCGCTTTTACGCTATCACCTACTTGCTTATTCCAAGCTACGATCTTGCCTTCTTTCATCGTATCGCTCAGCAAGGGCATACGTATCACCGTCATATCTTTAGGGAGAGGCACTGCCGCAGGAGAAGCAGGTGCTGGTCCTGCACTTGTACTATTAGTAGCAATAGGGGTCAGTAAGGCCGAAATATCCTCACCAGGCTTACCTATAATAGCTATGATATCGTTTACTTTGGCTGCTTTGCCTTGCTCTACGCCGATATATAAGAGTGTACCTTCCACATACGGGATCACCTCCATCGTTGCTTTGTCGGTCTCTACATCTGCGATAGCATCATCACTCTTCACGTTATCACCTACTTTTTTGTTCCAATTGGCAATGATACCTTCTTTCATCGTGTCGCTCAGCAAGGGCATACGTATTACTTCAGCCATATCGTCTGTAAATTTTTCCAAAAGTACTATATTCCCCATAAATTACTCAGAGTTTTTAACACACTAATCATTAAAATTATTTAAAGACAAAGGGGAGCTCATCACCTAAAGTGCTTCAACTACGTCTCGCTATCCGCTACTATCTCCCCGCCTGCTCAGCGCGGTGGCTTGGCGGCAGGGAGTATATCCGCTCCTATCGAGGCTAAGGCTCGGCGGCAGAATGTATATGGAGCCAATGGGCTACATACACTTACTTATCCGTCCGAAAAATAGAAATTCAACAAAAGAATAGAGTAAGGGAAACATCTACACAAGGCCAGCTACGCTATCAATTGATGAAATCACTCCTCGGCATTCTGAATTCTTGCTTATTTTCGCTCTATGATACACAAAAAATTATCGTTGGGCGTACTACTGGCACTCTTGCTCTTGATAGTGGCACACTTCTTTCTATACCCACTAGGCGAGGCAAGCCATACAGGTCTGATGATTGCACGTTTTGGGTTTGTGGCATTACTCATCATGTATGGTTTTACTATCAAAAAATTGCCCACGTGGATACTCATAGCCATGCTCATAGGTATTGAGATTGGCTATGACTTTCCGGGCCCGGCGGTTCAACTCAATATACTGAGTCAAATCTTTTTGAAATTAATAAAGACCATTATTGCTCCCTTAATATTTGCTACCTTGGTGGTTGGAATTGCAGGTCATTCCAATTTGGGACAGGTAGGCAGAATCGCCTGGAAATCCTTAGTCTATTTTTATGGAGCTACTACCTTAGCATTATTTATTGGTCTTGGCTTTATTAATCTTACCGGAGCCGGCAGAGGTATCGTACTTACCGAAAAGATAGCACAAGAAATGCCCGAAACCAAAAGTCAAACCTGGCAAGAAGTGCTACTACACATCTTTCCGGAAAACATTGCCAAGTCGGTAGCGGAAGGCCAAGTGTTGCAAATAGTGGTATTCAGTATCTTGTTTGGTATTGCGCTTGCCATGCTCAATGACAGGATGCGTAGGCCGTTGCTGGAATTTTCGGAGAGCTTGGCCGAGACGATGTTCAAATTTACCAATCTGATCATGTATGCCGCCCCTTTTGGTGTAGGTGGAGCGGTGGCCTATACAGTAGGCAAGATGGGTATCGGTGTATTACTCAATGGCATTTATCTGGTACTTACCTTATATGGTGCGTTGATTGGTTTTATCCTGTTGGTGCTGGTACCTATTGCACTCTTCGCAAAGCTCAATCTTCGAAATTTATTGAAAGCAGTGTCGGAACCATTTACCTTGGCTTTTGCAACGGCTAGCTCTGAAAGTGCTCTACCCAAAGCGCTGAAGAATATGGAGCAATATGGTGTGCCTCGCAAAATTGTATCTTTTGTTATGCCGCTAGGATACAGCTTTAATCTGGATGGAACTACGCTATATCTGTCGCTGGCGAGCATCTTCGTAGCTCAGGCCTGTGGAGTAGAGTTGCCTATTGGGCAGCAATTGTTTATTGTATTTACACTGATGCTGACCAGCAAAGGGGTGGCTGGTGTGCCTCGAGCGTCCTTTGTAATATTGTTGGGTACTATCGCTACCTTTAGTCATTTGGGGCTCAAAGAATGGCCCTTGTATATCATTCTGGGTATCGATGCGCTGATGGATATGGGGCGTACGAGTGTGAATGTATTGGGCAACTGTATAGCGAGTGCCGTGATAGCCCGATGGGAGGGTGAATTGGATGAGAAAAAAATGAATAGTGAGCATGTGTTGGAAAATGAGATAGAAGCCATGCACCACTGAGCATTACAATGATATTATGATTAGAAGAGCCACCATAAAGGATGTAAATCTGCTACAAGAGTTAGGACGAAAAACCTTTGATGATACCTTTGGCGGTACGTGTACGAAGGCGGATATGCAGTATGTATTGGACAAGTATTTTAATACCGAGCAGTGTAGACGAGAGTTGCAGGATGAAAAGGATCACTATTACTTTTGGGAAGAGGAGGGTATTGCGAAAGGATATATTCGCATGAATGAAAAAAATGAGTATCCTATAGAGGAGCTCAAAGCGTATCGATGTGTGGAGCTGGTGCGATGCTATGTGCTCAAGAAGTATCATGGCTCGCAGGTGTCTGCCCAACTGATGAAGCATGCCTTTGAGTATGCGAGAGCCGCCGGCTATCAAAAAATCTATCTGTCGGTATGGGAATATAATTTTAGAGCGAGGGGTTTTTATGAAAAACATGGTTTTAAGAACACAGGTATAGAGAATGATTTTCCGCTAGGGTCTACCCCGCAGACGGATTATTGGTTTGTGAAGGATGTGTGAGAGGAGAGGAAGCAAGGGAGTTATTTTCGCTACCAATTTATATACAAGAGTACAGATCGATGGGTAGTGAAAACGACGATGAAAGCTAGCCGTGATAGGAGCGGCATCCCCGAGCAGCAGAGCTTTTTTGTGCGGTGGGGCGTAGGGATATAGCGGATAGCACGATGTGGCTTGAGGAAGCTAGTAGGATGAGCTCCCAAATAGTGACGTGTGGAGTTTTTGATTGTAGGCTTATAGGTTTTCCATTTTGTGTCCGCCTTTGATGATTTGGCCGGTGAGGATGAGTTTGACAAAGTGATTCAAATCGTATGATACCCGAAACCAGTAGGTAGGGAGTAGAAAGAGTATGCTACTGAGAGCGCATTTGAACAGGATATTGATACATGCGTTCATAAACATATGGTGGGATAGAAATTTAATATAAGGGATGAGCTGCATGATACCTAGCACGAAGAGGGTGATGAGGGAGAGAGTAATGTAATGCTTGCTGAAGCAATGGAAGTGATATTTGGAGTAGATGACCAGCGTTTTGAGAATATTAAATATGACCAAAGAGGCGGAGACGGCGATGGCGGCACCACTCATACCCAAGCGTGGTATGAGTAGCATATTGAGTGCTATGGTCATCAGCATCATGAATACGGATAGTATGATGATGTATTTGTAATGCTTGGAGTAGTTGAGTATTTCGGAGTTGAGGCCGAATGCCATATCGATGAGTCGGCCGAGGGCTATGATGTAGAGAACATTTTTGGCAACGGCATACTGGGGAGGCAATAAGGAGAAGATGGCATCGGCATTGCTGATGAGAAGAGTGAAGAGAAAAGTGCCGATGAGGTATAGATTGATACTGAGTTGTTTGTTTAGTTCGTATACTTTTTTGAGGTTGTTGTCTACGATGGCTTCGCGGATAATGGGGATGGATATCATAGATATGGCACGGTAGGGAACTTGTATCATTTGTCCCAGTACGAGGGGTCTGATGTAGATACCAAGAGCCCCCAATCCTAGGTAGGCCGGAAGTATGATGCCGTCGAGAAAGTTGTGAACATTGGTCGCTATCATGAGGAGCAACATGCCGCCGCCATATTGGAAGGCTTCTTTATATTGTTTAGAATGTCGGGTGATGAGAGATGCTCCATAGGCTTTAAACTGGAGGATTCGAAGTACGTAAGTGAGTAGTATGATAAATGAGAGAAGATATACGGCTACGATACCCCATACAAAATAGGATTCGGAGAGGTATTTTTTTACAAACAGAAACACGAGGAGGATGAGCAATATGCGAACTACAATTTCGCGAAGAAATGCGGGTACAGCTACCCGCAGCTTGAGCATACTGTATATCTCGAAGTACTGGATAAAGGCAAAAATGGCGACAAGAGGGATGACGAGATAGTAGTAGGGTACAAATAAGGGTGACTGCTGCTGATAATAAGCTGTGATGGGCTGATGGAAGAGCCAATAGAAGATACCGAATACTGATATGGATAGCAGCATGACTTGTATTGCGAATGCATGGAAGGCTTCGACTTGCGGAGTATCTTTCCATATACTGTAGTATCGGAGTAGTACATGTCCAAGACCGAGAGAGGGTATAGATACAAGTACAAACATAAGATTTTGCAGAAGTCCTATGAGACCAAGATACTCTTCGGAGAGGATGTGGGGGAAGACAAAATTGAAAAAAATAACGCCGATGACAACGCCGATGTAATTGACGATACTGGTTTTGAGACTTTGGCGTTTGATAATACCCACGTTTATAATTTTTTGGCCAGAATAATATTGTTGAGATACAAATCTTGTCGTTTCATACGTCGGGGGAGAAGGCGAGTAAGAAGCCAGGCCACCAAAAATTGTGGTGTAATGAGTAGCACAAATAAGAGATGATTGAGCAAGGGTATCTTATTGGTAAAGAAATAGATGTATAATACTTGTAGTTGGATGACGGCGGTGATGTAATTGCCGGATTTGCGATAGTCGATGATTTCGAAACCGAGCTTTGTGAGTTTGTCTTTAATAGCAAAGGAGGTGTAGCGAGCGTAGTCGTAGGGGACTTCGTGCTCCGGCCAGGTGAAGGGGCATGTGGCGAGAAGCAGTCCATCTTTTTTCAGTACCCGGTGGATCTCACTCAGGACTTCGTCCAGATTGAAAATATGTTCGAAGGTTTCGGAGGAGAAAACGGCATCGATGGATTGGTTGTCGAACGGAAAGTGTTTGCCATTATAATATACGTCGACAAAGGATTTTTGATCTTTATTGCCACTGATTTCGATATCCATGCCGATATACTCATGAGCATGGGCAAATAGGTGCCGGTAGGGCTTGGTGCCGCAGCCCAAATCGACGATACGGCCTTGTAGAGAACTGGCATGGGTTTCAATAGCTTTGTAGAGTTCTTTGCGCGTAAGAAAAAATGGGTTGAAGAAAGCCCCCCAGCGTGATTTGCTAAAAAAAGCATTAGTTTTGTTGGAAATTGAGCCCATGGCTCACAAAAGTAAGTTTTAAATGATAAGAAAGATACTGAATAAAATTTTTATTCCATTGGGTCTTACCCTGGTAAAGAATGATGATGAGGAAAAATATGCCGAAATGCAAGACGTCTATAATCTAAGTAAAGACTATACGATGACTAGTAAGGAGCGAATGTATGCATTATATAAAGCGGTAGAGTATGTGGCAAAAAATAATATACCCGGCGATTTTGTAGAGTGTGGGGTATGGAAAGGTGGTAGCTCAATGCTCATTGCACTTACTTTACAAAAATTTGGAATCAACAACAGAAAGATATGGATGTACGATACTTATGAAGGCATGAGCGAACCTACTGAGAAGGATGCGGATATCACTGGAAACTCTGCAGAAAAATTATTGAAAGAAGCTTCGAAAGAAAAGCAAGATTCAGTGTGGTGCTACTCTTCTTTGGATGAAGTAAAGGCAAATATGAGACTAACTAATTATCCGGAGCATTGTATCCATTTTGTACAAGGTAAGGTAGAAGATACGATACCCGGCTCCATACCTGAAGGAGACATAGCACTGCTTCGCTTGGATACAGACTGGTATGAATCTACGAAGCATGAAATGCATTATTTGTATCCTAAGCTAGTGCAGAGAGGTGTTTTGATTATAGATGATTACGGACATTGGGTAGGGGCTAAAAAAGCGATAGATGAGTATATCTCAGAAAATAATACACCTCTCTTGCTCAATATGATAGATTATACAGGTCGAATTGCCGTGAAATGCTAACAAAGTATCAATTATTTACAGTAAAGCGCTATGTAGAGCAATTTATTATGTTTCCCTTCATTGTGTTGGGTAATATGATAGCACGCTTGAAACCACTGAGGGAGGATTATGATGTTTTTTTGTTTTTTCCCGGTTTTGGAATTGGAGGTGCCGAGAGAGTGAATGCAGAAATCATTAAATGTCTTGATGACAAAAAAGTGATAATTTTCTTTACCAAGTATTCGAGCAATGACGGGATGAAACATTTTTTCAATTTGCCCCATGTGACTTGTAAAGAAATCGATAGATGGACGGATAATAAATGGATATACTGGGGAAATTTACTCTACAGGGGGATTTGTAGCCGCTATATTAATGCTCAAAAAACGAAGCCTGTAGTCTTTATCGGGCAATGTAATTTTGGGTATAAGCTTACACCTCATCTGAGGCGTGATATAAAAATACACGAGTTGATTCATATGTATGACCCTAAGTTTACGTGGGTGTGGGCGCCGTTTGTACCATTTATTAATACCAGAATCATTGTGGGAGAGGTATTCAAACAAAAGTTTGGTGACTGTTATAAAAGAAACGGGATTCCGGCTCACTATCTGGATCGGTTTCATATTATCTTTTATCGATTGGAATATATCCCTACTATCTATCATGAGCGTAGATTTGACTTGCCATTAAAAATATATTATGCCGGTAGAGGCGGGCCTCAGAAGAGAATTTGGCTTATTGTAGAAATAATCAAGCAATGTGCTCTGCGAAAATTGCCTGTCACGTTTAAGCTGGCAGGATCATTCAAAGAAGAATTGCCTGAGGAACTCATCGCCAATGGAACCTATGTAGGAGAGATAAAAGGTGGAGAAGATATGTACCAGTTTCACAAAGATAATGATATACTATTGATGACTTCGGCCTGGGAGGGTTTTCCTTTGGTGATTATGGAGGCGATGGCTTTCGGGGCGATACCTTTAGTGCCCAGTATAGATGCTATCCCAGAACATATAACAGATGGAAAAAATGGGTACTTGGTGAATGACGTATTTGATGAAGAAAAATTTATAAATGAAATTTTATTAAAAGTAGAGTACATTTGTACTAACAATATTACCCTACAGCCTATATCTAAAAGTGCATTTGAGTACTCACAATTACAGTTTAATGCAGAAAAATTTAGAGAGAGGTATAGAAAGGTGCTGTTGACCTAAAATGTTACTTTATGTTTATTAAACATCTATCTATCCTAGTATTAATCTTCTTTGGAACAGTATATAGAGTTAGTTCACAAGTTAATTTAAATACCGGTTTGGTCGCTTTGTGGGATTTTAATGGAACAGCTAATGACATGAGTGGTAATGGAAATCATGGTATAATCAATGGTGTAGTACCCGCATCAGGTATTAGTGGGGTGCCAGGAACTGCTTATTACTTTAATGGAACAAGCAGCTTTATAGAAGTACCTAACTCCCCAACAATTAACAGCTTCCCTGGTGACTCATTTACAATATACGCTTTTGTTAAAACTAAAGGTTTCTGGCCGGGAGTATGTCATGGCAATATAATCGTTGATAAAGGAAATGTAGATAATATTGCAGGACACTATTCTGTAAGATTTGCAGATGCATTCGCCACAAATTTTACTCATTGTTCTAACCCTATTGTCAATACTGCTGTTCAAAACTACTATATACACATGACAGGTCATAATGTAGTTTTTCCTCAAGCTTATACTCCATATATAGATACTTCTATGTGGGATTGTATAGTGGCTACTTCCTCTGCTGATTCTACACGTCTTTATATAAATGGAGTACTAAAACAGGTTGCTCCCAGAATCGGTCCTCTTGGTATGAATTTACATTCACTATTTATTGGTAAGAAAAACAATAATACTTATTCCTACTACTTTAATGGAATTATTGACGAAATTCGTATATACAACAGAGTGCTCAACTCTCTCGAAATTAATAGTTTGTGTAATTTGGCAATTCAATCTTCCATCACTGCCAACTTTTCAAATTCCTTTGCATTTCCATGTGACTCACTCTCTGTTCAGTTTTCTGATTTGTCTACAGCAACTAATTCTACAGTTACTTCATGGAATTGGGATTTTGGAGATGGTAATAGCTCCAATCTTCAAAACCCCTTACACTCCTATTTGATACCGGGAACTTACAATGTCACATTGATAGCGACCAATAATTTAAACAACTCTGATACTTTTTCTACTAGCATTATAGTACAAAACTACACGGCTCCTACCATCAATGCCAGTATACAACCTGCTATTCTTTGCCAAGGGGAGTCTGCTACTATAGTAGCTTCCGGCAATGCATCTACCTACAGTTGTAGTGGGGGTATTACATTGGGTGTACCTTTTATCCCTGCCTCTTCAGGTATCTATACTGTGACGGGCACAGATATCAATGGTTGCTCTGTAACAAGTACAGTTGCCGTGCAGGTCAATGCTCTTCCTAGTATTACAGCCAATGCTAATCCGCCATCGGTGTGTATAGGTAGTACTACTACTCTTACCGCATCGGGTGCGCAGAGCTATCAATGGACAGGTTCTGTGAGCAATGGTGTGCCTTTCACACCGGCTGCAAGCAATACCTATACGGTTACGGGTACTGATGCGAATGGGTGTACGAATACTGCTACGGTAGCAGTGACTGTAAATCCTTTGCCTACTATTACAGCCAATGCCAATCCGCCATCGGTGTGTATAGGTAGTAGTACTACACTTACGGCATCGGGTGCGCAGAGCTATCAATGGACAGGTTCTGTGAGCAATGGTGTGCCTT
>DAIUCL010000020.1:0-846 GCA_036846185.1 Chitinophagaceae bacterium | reverse complement strand
TTACGGGTACTGATGCGAATGGGTGTACGAATACTGCTACGGTAGCAGTGACTGTCTACAATAATATAACGATAAATGTGACGCCATCAAGCAGTATAGTATGTAAAGGAGATAGTGTTTTACTAACCGCTAGTGGGGCTAGTACCTATAATTGGAGTCCACTACCCGGTCTTAGTAATTATACATCGCCGATAGTATGGGCTTATCCGGCTACAAACACACAATATACTGTGACAGGAAGTAGTAGTGATGGCTGTACGGGTAGTGCTGTAGCAACCATTGAAATCATAGATGGAATAGAACTAATCGCTTCCAAAAATAGGGATGCAGAATGTAATAATAATGTGGTTGAGTTGTGGGCAAGTGGAGCTGATCAATATTCATGGTCTCCGACCTCGGGTTTGAGCAGCCCAAATGATGCAAATACTAATGCGCTGGTAACAAAGACAACTACGTATTATGTAGTAGGAACAAAAGGTACATGTAAAGCGGTCGATTCAGTAACTGTAAACTTTTATAACGAGAATAATTTTTTTATTCCAAACGCCTTTTCACCCAATGATGATGGTTTGAATGATTGCTTTTCTATAAAACACCAAACGATTTTTAAAGAGTTTTACCTTACTATTTATAATCGTTGGGGACAGAGAGTATTTGAAACAGATCATTCGGATTTTTGCTGGAATGGTTACTTTAAAGATGCACGAGCAGAATCAGGAACTTATTTTTATTTTTTGAAATCGAAAACGTCTTGTGGTGAAATCAATTTAAAGGGGGATCTTTTACTTATCAGATAAGGTCTCTTATTGGCCAAGAATGTAAACGGTATTAGGGAGAGATATATAC
>DAIUCL010000019.1:0-22514 GCA_036846185.1 Chitinophagaceae bacterium | reverse complement strand
CGTAACATCTTTTTTTTGCAATACTACAATAAAAAAGATGTGGGTACACGGTAGGTAGGGGACGGATGTATGTAGAACCCCATTCTGAGTCGACAGCCCCAAAAAATCTAAAAACAACAGTAGAACAAATTTATACTCAATATGTATATCCTCTCTCAAATCAACGCTTCTTTCGTACTTTTGCGAGCCAAACTAACATATATATCCATTATGTCACTGTCCGAACAAGAGATTATACGCCGAGAAAAACTACTCGCTATTCAACAATATGGTGTAGACCCCTATCCGGCTGCGCTCTACCCTGTAAGTCACCAAAGCGCCGACGCCAAAAGGCTGTATCAAGCGAACAAAGAAGAAAAACTAAATGTCTGCATAGCCGGCCGTATCATGTCGATCAATGACAAAGGAAAAGTTATTTTCTTCAAAATACAGGACATGCAAGGCCTTATTCAGATCTATTCCAAACGTGATGACCTATGCCCTACCGACGACAAATCCTTTTTTGACGAAGTGATCAAACGCCTCGATCTGGGCGACATCATCGGTATCAAAGGATACATGTTCACCACCAAAACCGGCGAAGACTCCATACATGCTCAAGAAATAACTCTATTGGCCAAATCAGTCAAACCACTACCGGTCGTGAAACGTGATGAAGACGGTAATGTATTTGACGAAGTCACCGACCCAGAGTTCAGATACAGACAGCGATATGCCGATCTTATTATCAATAGCGGCGTGCGAGACACCTTCATCAAACGGACCAAAATGATGAATGCCATCCGCGACTATCTCAATGCCATGCAAGGACTCGAAGTGGATACCCCCGTGCTGCAAAGCATACCTGGAGGTGCCGCAGCTCGTCCATTTATCACCCATCACAATGCGCTCGATATCCCCCTATACCTTCGTATAGCCAATGAACTATACCTCAAGCGCCTTATCGTAGGTGGATTCGATTTCGTATACGAGTTTAGCCGCAACTTCCGCAACGAGGGTATGGATCGTACCCACAACCCCGAATTTACCATCCTGGAATTTTATGTAGCCTACAAAGATTATCTATGGATGATGCAAACGACCGAAAACTTACTCGAAACTGTAGCCATTGCTACCAATGGCAAAACCCTCTTGCAAGTAGGTGAAAAAGAAATTGAATTCAAAGCACCCTATAAGCGTATATCAATCTATGATGCTATACAAGAACATACGGGTATCGACATCAGTAGCATGGACGAAGAAGCCATTCGAAATGTTTGCCGCCAACTCCACATCGACACAGACCCAAGCATGGGACGTGGCAAACTCATCGATGAAATCTTTGGAGCTTGCTGCGAAAAACATTATGTACAGCCCACCTTTATCACCGATTACCCCGTAGATATGAGTCCGCTCACCAAAAAACATCGTGAGAAGGAGGGATTGGTAGAACGATTCGAATTGATCGTCAATGGCAAGGAAATAGCCAATGCCTACTCTGAGCTCAACGACCCCATCGATCAGCGTGAGCGCTTTGAAGAGCAAACCAAGCTCATGGAGCGTGGCGATGACGAAGCCATGTTTATCGACCACGACTTCCTACGTGCACTCGAATATGGTATGCCTCCGACCGCAGGTGTGGGTATAGGTATTGATCGGCTGGCAATGCTCATGAGTAATCAGCAGAGCATTCAGGATGTACTATTTTTTCCGCAAATGCGACCCGAAAAGGCGAACTAGTCAACTTCACTGCATCTCTATCTCTAAGGATTATAGCCTATTCCTAATAGATAGGAATTTATTTGCATCTGCTTTACCGAAAAGCAAGTGTTTGTAGTATTTTTGTTGCTCACTATCCACAGGCAGTTACTGTTTGTAGACTGAACACAAAATATTATCTATGAGTTATCAACCCAAACACAAAATACGAATTGTTACAGCAGCTTCACTTTTTGATGGCCATGATGCGTCTATCAATATCATGCGCAGAGTAATGCAAGCAAGTGGAGTCGAAGTCATACACCTAGGCCACGACCGAAGCGTACAGGAAGTAGTGAGCTGTGCCATTCAAGAAGATGCCAATGCCATCGCCATGACCAGCTACCAAGGCGGACATGTCGAATACTTAAAATACATGTATGATCTACTTCAGCAACAAGGCTGTGCACACATCCGCATCTTTGCCGGGGGTGGTGGCGTCATCCTCCCCGACGAAATCGCCGAACTACACGCTTACGGCATCACACGGGTATACAGCCCCGACGATGGTAGAGCCCTGGGACTACAAGGTATGATTGATGATTTGCTCGAAAAAAGCGATTTCGCTACCGGAGCACAGCTCAATGGCGAAGTCAGTCATCTGCAAGATGACATGAAAAGTATTGCACGCTGCATATCCGCAGCCGAAAACTTCCCCGACAGTGTAGAAACGCAAGCAATGCTTCAAAAAGTACGTGAACTAGCCAGCACCTCTACTACACCGGTACTTGGTATCACCGGTACAGGTGGGGCAGGTAAGAGTAGCTTGGTGGATGAGCTCGTGCGCCGTTTTCTTATTGATTTTAACGACAAGCGCATAGGCATAATATCTGTTGATCCTTCCAAACGTAAGACAGGTGGGGCCCTTCTGGGCGACCGCATTCGCATGAATGCCATTCGCAATGAACGGGTGTATATGCGCAGCATGGCCACTCGCCAAAGCAATCTGGCTCTCAGTAAGTATGTCAAAGATGCTGTAGACATACTCAAAGCAGGCCCCTTCGACCTTATCATTCTCGAAACTAGTGGTATAGGCCAAAGCGATACCGAAATCACCGAGCATAGCGATGTCTGTATGTATGTAATGACTCCGGAATATGGTGCTGCTACTCAACTCGAAAAAATCGACATGCTCGATTTTGCCGATATCATCGCCATCAACAAATTTGACAAACGAGGTGCTATGGATGCCCTTCGTGATGTAAAAAAACAATATCAACGCAATAATAAACTGTTTGATTTAGAGGTGGATTCAATGCCTGTGTATGGTACTATCGCTTCTCAATTCAACGACCCCGGTGCCAATACGCTCTACAGAGCACTCATGGACAAAATCGTGAGTAAGACCAATGCAACACTTCTCTCGTCTTTTCAATCATCAGAAGAAATGAGCGAAAAAATATTCATTATCCCTCCATCGCGTGTTCGATACCTCAGTGAAATCACCGAAAATAATCGCAAGTACAACCAATGGGCTCATCAGCAGGCTGATATCGCACAAAAACTTTTCGGCATACAAAAAACCATTGCTACCCTGCAGAGTATTAATGCAGACGATAAAGACCGACTGGTGAAAGTATTACAAGAAGTATATGAAAATGTAGCTCTCGAACTCGACCCCAAAAACAAGCTACAACTCGATCAGTGGACAGAAAAAAAGAAAAAATACACCGATGAGTACTACACCTTTAAAGTACGGGACAAGGAACTAAAAATCAAAACACATACCGAAAGCCTGAGTCATTCGCAGATTCCCAAAGTAGCTGTACCTCGATACGAAGCTTGGGGCGAAATACTTAAATGGTGCTTGATGGAAAATTTTCCCGGAGAGTTTCCTTATGCTTCCGGCATATATCCTTTCAAGCGTGAAGGAGAAGATCCCACCCGCATGTTTGCCGGCGAAGGAGGCCCCGAACGAACAAACAAACGATTCCACTACGTATCAAAAGGGCTTCCTGCCGCTCGCCTCAGCACGGCTTTTGACAGTGTAACACTTTATGGCAATGACCCCGACCACCGCCCGGACATCTACGGCAAAATAGGAAATAGTGGAGTAAGTGTACCTTCGCTAGATGATGCTAAAAAACTCTATAGCGGATTTAATCTTGCCGACCCCAAAACCTCGGTAAGCATGACGATCAACGGCCCTGCCAGCATCATTGCGGCTTTCTTTATGAATGCAGCTATCGACCAACAATGTGAGTTGTATATCAAACAAAACGGACTCGAAAACGAAGTCAATGAAAAAATAAAATCAATCTATGCAGGCAGAGAAGAACTTCGTCCCCAATATATCAATCACTCCCTCAGCGTTCACCAAGCCCAACTACCGGAAGGCAACAATGGTCTAGGCCTATTCTTACTGGGTGTGAGTGGAGATCAGGTACTCCCCGCAGAGGTATATGCCTCAATCAAAGCCGATACACTCAAGCAAGTAAGAGGTACCGTACAGGCCGATATCCTCAAAGAAGATCAGGCGCAAAACACTTGTATATTTAGTACAGAATTTTCACTCAAACTGATGGGCGATGTGCAGCAATATTTCATCGATCATAAAGTAAGAAATTTTTATAGCGTCAGTATCAGCGGCTATCATATTGCCGAAGCGGGTGCTAATCCTATTTCTCAACTAGCCTTTACGCTTAGCAACGGATTCACCTTTGTAGAATACTATCTGAGTAGAGGTATGCATATCGACGACTTTGCACCAAATCTCTCCTTCTTTTTCAGCAATGGAATCGATCCGGAATATAGCGTAATAGGTCGGGTAGCTCGCCGTATATGGGCCAAAGCCATGAAGCTAAAGTATGGAGGCAATGAGCGTAGCCAAATGCTCAAGTATCATATCCAAACTTCCGGCAGAAGTCTTCATGCTCAAGAAATTGATTTCAACGATATTCGTACCACCCTCCAAGCCCTCTACGCTATCTATGACAACTGCAACTCGCTGCATACCAATGCCTACGACGAAGCAATCACCACGCCTACCGAAGAGAGTGTACGAAGAGCTATGGCAATTCAATTAATCATAAATCGCGAATTAGGACTAGCCAAAAACGAAAACCCTCTGCAAGGATCATTTATCATAGAAGAAATGACCGACTTAGTAGAAGAAGCTGTCTATGCCGAATTTGACCGTATCACAGAGAGAGGAGGTGTACTCGGCGCTATGGAAACCATGTATCAACGCAGCAAAATTCAAGAAGAAAGCCTTTACTACGAAACCCTCAAACATACCGGCGAATTCCCGATCATTGGTGTCAATACATTTTTAAGTTCTACAGGTTCTCCTACCGTATTGCCACAAGAAGTTATACGAAGTACGACCGAAGAAAAAGAATTCCAAATAGAAAATGTACATAAACTTTGGAAACGAAGTGGCGAAAAAGGCCAGGAAATGCTTCGCAGACTGCAACATACCGCTATCCAAAACGGCAATATCTTTGCCGAACTGATGGAAACAGTGAAATATTGCTCTCTGGGCCAGATTACCAATGCATTGTTTGAAGTAGGCGGACAATACAGAAGAAGTATGTAATGGATGGTAAGCCAATCAATACCTTAACCGCTACAACAGTCGCCATGACACTCTGTGTGGTAGCCTGCAAAATATCCTATACTCTCACTACGATACAGAGCCAAACACCCGCAGCATGAACATACTCCTAGTAGCAGCTACCACAGAAGAATTGCCCACCAATATCCATGAGCAATTCCCCATGCACAACATTGAACTGATGATACATGGAGTGGGACTGATGATGTGTAGCTATCATCTTGGACACTACTTTGCGAAGTGCACACCACCCGACCTGGCAATCCAAATCGGCATAGCAGGCACCTTTGACAAAAGACTCGCCCTAGGCGATGTAGTGGTTGTCGCCAACGAACTATTGGGCGATACAGGAGCTGAAGATCACGACACTTATCATGACATTTTTGATTTGGGACTGATAGACAATCATCAATTTCCATTCCAAAATAAACAACTCACAAACCACCACACCTCGCTATTCCCATCCCATCTCAAACGGGTCAATGCTATTACGGTCAACATGGCCTCAGGCTCACTTGCCACCGTCCAAAGGCGCCAAGCATTGCATATAGATATAGAATCAATGGAAGGTGCAGCGTTTCACTATGCCGCACTCTGCACTGGCATTCCATTTATCCAGCTCAGAGCGATATCTAACCAGGTAGAACCCAGAGACAAAAGCAAATGGAATATATCACTTGCACTTAGCAATTTACATTCAGAATTAGTTTCATTCATTCAGCACTTACCTTCCTCATGAATCTATCCATAGCCATCTCCCCTTGCCCCAATGATACCTTCATCTTTGATGCGATATACCGGCAGCAGATTGAATGTAGCCCATATACCTTTTCGTTTCAATTCGAAGATGTAGAAACACTCAATCAAATGGCAACCCAAGCCCAGGCAGACATCATCAAAATCAGCTATGCCCATTACTTTCAGGTAGCAGAAGATTATATCATGCTCCAAAGCGGAAGCGCCATGGGACATGGCGTAGGCCCAATACTGATAGCCAACAAGACACTGAATTCACAAGACATCACACATGCTCGCATCGCCACACCCGGCAAGCATACCACCGCCTATTTTTTACTCAAAGAGGCTCACCCTGATATACACCAAATTGAATTTGCTGTATTTTCTGATATCGAACAAAAAGTACTCAGTGGTGAGTGTGATGCAGGAGTCATTATACACGAAAATCGATTCACCTACAGCGACAAAGGATTACTAAAAATTGAAGACTTAGGAGAAACATGGGAAAAAAAACACAAGTTACCCATCCCTTTGGGTGGCATCGCTATCAAGCGCTCCCTATCCTCAGAAGTACAGCTACATATACAGGATCTAATCACGATGAGCATACTCCATGCCAATATGAATCGAAACCAAATTAGTGATTTTATACGCTCTAATGCACAAGAAATGGACCATTCAGTATTGCAACAACACATCGATCTGTATGTCAACGAATACAGCCTCCATCTTGGACCTTCATGTATAGAAGCTGTTACAAAAATGAAAGAGTTGATCAGTCCCCATTTATCATTACCCTTATTTGTTGCCCAATGACGCAAGATTTACATTCCTTTCAGTTACTTCATTTTTCGAATCTTTCTACATCCTTACTATACCATATACTCCGCCTCAGATCAGAAGTATTTGTCGTAGAGCAGCACTGCGCCTATCAAGACTGCGACCAAAAAGATACCGATGCATACCACTTACTTCTCTATCACCAGAACGATATTGCAGCCTACTGTCGCATACTTGCTCCGGGCATCTCTTACCCCGATGCCACCGCTATTGGCAGAGTACTTACGCCATTGCCTTATCGTGGTCTAGGGCTAGGACAAAAACTAATGATCGAAGCCATATCTCAAAGCCGCAGCATCTTCCCTTCACACCCCATTCGGATTTCAGCTCAGGCTCACCTCACCCGATTTTACTCCTCTCTGGGCTTTGTTAAAGTGTCCGCCGAGTACCTCGAAGATGACATACCCCATATCGAAATGCTGCTGACGAACGAACAAATCACAACCTAATAAATTTTGGGGCATGCACGGCTATCCGCTTGTAATCCTCGCCCGGCAGGCTGTGTGGCATAGGCATGCAGGTGGCTCTGTCGCCGCCGCCCCCTGCACACCTTGCCACACTAGCCTGCCAGCCTGCGGGGTACCGCTCCTATCCGGCTGCCAACCCGTGCATACCTGTTTGTTGTCCAAACCCAAGTCGGTAAGTTGATTCATTCGCTATTGTGATTCAGTAAATCCATTCAGCATCACTGTTGCACATACTCTTGCGGCAACGATAGTAGCGAAAAGCCCACAATGGCAAAGACTAGTGATGCAAGGAATAGAAGGGCGAAGGAACGAAGCCACTTCTATGACTATGCAGCACAGGCTTCGCCATGAGGACTTGTAGCGAATAGCGTGTTTGCCGCCCACCAAATAAACAGAAACTAATCGCTCCACTAAATTAACCATTACCTACATGTATTTGACTCACTTTGCATAGAAATACGAAAATAGCTGAATGGTAATGTCCTTGTGTTTACTTTTGTAAAAATTAGTACACACCATGAAATGGATACAGATACCTATAGGCATCGCATTATTACTTCTCTTTGCTTGCCAAAATAATACAGAATCAAGCTCTGAAAAAAGTCCCGAATCCAATACACACTACGATTTGCTCAGCTCTCACATTGATTCCTCGATTCATCCGGGCGACGATTTTTTCGGCTACGCTAATGGGGGCTGGCTGAAAAAAAATGAAATCCCCGCCGAAGAAAATGGGTGGGGCATATTCAACTTGGTCTCCGACGAAAATTATACCCGCCTGCTGAAAATTAGCGAAGAAGCAACCACCCGACACGCTTCTGAAGGTACCCCCGACCAACAAATAGGCGACTTCTTCTTCTCCGGTATGGACTCTACAAAGATTAACACAGCCAAACTCTCTCCGATAAAGCATTATCTGGATGATGTAAATAATGCCAGCGATGTAAAATCATTGTTGAACATTGCACATGAACTGCACCTAGTAGGCATTAATACTTTTTTCGATTTTTCTGTTTATCAAGATTTAAAAAATAGTGATCGATATGTGCTTTATATTTCTCAAGGAGGCTTAGGACTTCCCGACAGAGACTATTATTTCCAATCGGACAAACATAGTACGGACGCACGCACTCACTATCTGCAATATATACAAGCTATCATGGAAGTTTCCGGCAAAACCAGCACCGAAGCGCCCAAATGTGCAACCGATGTACTGCTACTGGAAACAGAAATGGCAAAAGCACATAAGACCTTATCGCAACTGCGTGATCCTTACGCAAATTATAGCCCCACAGCCACGAAAGAGCTAAACAAACTGTTCCCACAATTACAATTATCTCATTTACTATCTTCTTGTCAGGTCGCTACCGATACCATCATTATCGGACAAACTGCTTATATGCATCGTATCAATACTTTGTGCAAAACAATCCCTATTCAACAACTAAAAAACTACATCAACTTTCATATCATTTCCGAGATGGCTCCCTATCTCCATGATAGCCTGTATGAGCTACACTTCAACTTTTATTCACGCACTCTACGAGGAACCAAAATGCCCCGCCCACGATGGAAAAGAGTATTGGACGCCCAAGAAGATGCCCTTGGTGATGCATTGGGACAACTTTTTGTAAATGAATACTTTCCCGAAAAAACCAAAAAAAGATACGAAGACCTGGTAGAACGAATCATCGAAAGCTATGCAACTCGCATCCAACAGATCGACTGGATGACGGACAGTACAAAAGCAAAAGCATTAGTAAAATTAAAATCCATTAGAAAAAAAGTAGGCTACCCGAATCGCTGGAAAGACTACTCATCGATGCGGATCACAAGAGAGTCTTTCGCTACCAATGTACTCGAATCGCGTCTTTGGCAATTCAATTATCAAATGGACAAACTTAACAAAACAGTAGATCGAGACGAATGGATGATGACCCCTCAAACGTATAACGCTTATTACAATCCATCAAATAATGAAATCGTATTACCTGCAGCTATATTCACCGCACCGGGCTATCAAGATGAAGAACTGGATGATGCCATTGTATATGGTTATGTGGGCGCATCTACCATAGGACATGAGCTTACACATGGATTCGATGATGAAGGAAGACAATTTGATGAAAAAGGAAATCTTCACAACTGGTGGAGCAAACAAGATGAAGAACAATTTAAGCTCCGCACGAAAAAACTGGTAGAACAATTTAACCAATATATCGTACTGGACAGTCTTCATCCAAACGGCGAAGCTACCCTGGGCGAAAACATTGCTGACCTGGGGGGGATAGTGATTGGACTAGATGCATTCAAAAAAACAAAACAATATCAAGAAGGAAAAAGCATTGGAGGCCTCACTCCTCTTCAACGTTACTTCATGGGATATGCCTATGGGTGGATGCAAACCAAACGCCCCGAAGCACTGGCAAATCAATTGCTAACCGATGTGCACGCCCCTATCTTTTTGAGAGTGAACGGCCCTATGAGCAACTGTGATGAATGGTATGAAGCCTTCGGCGTGACTCCCCAACACAAATTGTACAGAAACCCCGATCAGCGAGTAAAAATCTGGTAATAAAAAGAACCTATGAGAATCATATTTTTGGGCACACCCGATTTTGCGGTGGCCTCACTACAAGCATTAGTTGAAAATAACTTTGAGGTAGTAGCTGTCGTTACTGCCCCTGACCGACCGGCCGGGCGTGGTCTTCAAATGCAAGAATCTGCTGTTAAAAAATATGCATTACAAAAGCAAATTCCTGTTCTTCAACCTCTCAAACTGAAAGATCCCACATTTATAGATACCCTTAAAGCTTTCAAACCTGATATTCAAGTTGTAGTAGCCTTTCGAATGTTGCCGGAACAGGTCTGGAATCTGCCACCAATGGGTACTATCAATGTACATGCTTCTCTATTGCCCGCATATAGAGGAGCCGCTCCTATCAATTGGGCAATCATTCACGGCGAGCATACTACAGGTGTCACTACCTTCAAATTACAGCATGCTATTGATACCGGCGATATATTACTCCAATCGACTGTGGCAATTTCACAAACAGAGACTGCAGGTAGCCTTCACGACAAACTGATGCATTGCGGTGCCGTATTGCTGGTGCAAACCCTACATTCACTTCAAAAAGGGATCTTGCAACCTAAAGCGCAAATCACGAATAATCAAGCCCCTCATGCACCTAAGATTCATACAGAAACATGTAAGATAGACTGGAATAGACCTTGCCGAGATGTGTATAATCACATTAGAGGCCTAAGCCCCTACCCGGCTGCATTTACCCAATGGCATGGCAAATTGCTCAAAATATTACAAGCAAAACCAATCATTGCAGATCATCACCACACACCCGGTGAGGTGGAATGCGACTACAAAAAATCACTGGCTTTTTACACTCAAGATGGCTACTTACTTATTGAAGAATTGCAAATGGAAGGCAAAAAACGTATGAAAACCGAAGATTTTCTAAAGGGATATCGACCTCCAAAAACTGTTCTATAAACGAATTTTGTACATTCAAAAATTTTAGTACCTTCGCAGCCCAAGCGTGGGTGGCGAAACTGGTAGACGCGCTACTTTGAGGTGGTAGTGGCCGAAAGGCTGTGGGAGTTCGAATCTCCTCTCGCGCACAAAAAGGGTCTGTAATATCAGACCCTTTTTATTTTCTATTAAATTGAATTCTGTAAAAAACATTTTCTACATCTTGGCTCATAGCTTTCTTTCTCTCCCAACATAAACGTGACATCCGAATGAACTTTTCGAAAACTATGGCTTGCCACATCGCCGCAAACCATACATATAGCATGCAGCTTGGTGATAAAGTCTGCCATGGCCAGTAGATTGGGCATGGGGCCGAATGGTCGACCCTTAAAATCCATATCCAATCCCGCCACTATGACTCGTATACCTCTGTCTGCAAGAGTGGATGCTACAGTAGAAACCTCCTCATCAAAAAACTGTGCCTCATCAATGCCTATTACATCTACCTCTTGCGCAAGCAATAGAATTTGTTGAGAATTTTCGATAGCAGTACTAGCGATTCGATTCTCATTATGAGATACTATGGCATCTTGATCATAGCGTACATCTTTGGTTGGTTTGAATATTTCTACACGCAAATTGGCTATTTGTGCTCTTTTTAATCGCCGTATGAGCTCTTCTGTCTTTCCGCTAAACATCGAACCGCAGATAACTTCTATCCATCCTTTTTTATTCTGACGTATATAGGGCTCAATAAACATTGTAAAGCTGCTTTGAAATAATTACTTTTGGGCTCACGAAAATACAGTTTCATGAAACATATATTATTGAATTGCTTGCTTTTTTTATGCACAACACTTCAAATGACTGCTAAAGAAGGCATGTGGCTCCCATTCTTGCTCGAAAAGATGAATGAAAAAGAAATGAGAAAAATGGGACTCAAAATATCCGCTAAAGATATTTATGATATCAATGAAGGTAGCCTCAAAGATGCAGTAGTCATCTTTGGAGGAGGTTGCACCGGCGAAGTAATATCAGACAAAGGACTGGTACTTACTAATCATCACTGCGGATATGGTACAGTGCAGGGTTTGAGTAGTATGCAAAACAACTATTTACTCAAAGGATTCTGGGCACAAAAAATAGAAGATGAACTACCCTGTCCCGGACTAAGCGTGACCTTCATAGTCCGAATCGATGAGGTAACCAATGAGGTCAAAAAAGGTATTATCCATTCTATGCATGATAGTACCAAAAACAGAATGATCAATGAGAATATTAAAAATATTGAAAAAGAGAGCAAATCAAAACATGGATACGAAGGATTGGTCAAATCATTCTTCTATGATAATGAATATTATCTTTTCTTACTAGAAAAGTATACTGATGTTCGACTGGTAGGATTCCCTCCCAATGGCATTGGCAAATTCGGTGGAGATACCGACAACTGGGCATGGCCTCGTCATACCGGCGACTTTGGACTATTTCGTATCTATGCCGGGCCAGACAACAAACCGGCTGCGTATGCCAGTAGCAACAAACCTTTCACGCCTCGCCGGCACATGAAAATCAATATTGGTGGCATACAGGAAGGTGATTTCACTTTTGTATATGGATTTCCGGGACGCACTACACAATATTTAACTTCTGATGGTGTAGCCGAAATCATGGAAGTACTTGACCCTGCCAGAATCAAAATCCGTGATAAAAGACTCTCGATCATGGAGAATGATATGAAAAGCAGTGAAGATATATTTATAAAATACGCCGCCAAACAAGCTGGAATTGCGAATTACTACAAAAAATGGAAAGGCGAATTGGCTGGCTTACAAATCAATAATGCTATCCAGAAAAAAAGAGAACAAGAAAGCGAAATAAAAAACTGGATCATGCAAAATGACGCCAGAAAAAATGCCTACCTTGGTATAATAGATAGTATTGCCGTTTGCTACCATTATCACCGAAACGCGATAAAACTAAACGAATACATCAATGAAGCAATATGGGCTTCCGAATTGATAAAAAAAGCAAGCATGTTCTCGCAGATGATGAAAACATTGGATACCATGAAGCATGTAAGTGATCTAAAAAAATACGAAAAAATGTACACAGAGTTTGCAAAAGGAATAAATAAGAATACGGATTATAAAATTGCGCAAGAACTATATCAGCTATTCCATCAAGACATTATGCAAACTGAATATACCAAAACAGAAGCCATTGACAAAATCTATAACGAATCTGCTTTAAGCTCCGATAACCTTTTCTCTCAGCTCCTTTCCATGGACGACCCGGATGATATTCGATATGCGATAACACACGATCCTGCTTATCAATGCTACCTGTATTTCGACAGTTTGCAACAAGCCAATCTACTTCTATTAAGAAATAGCCTAAACAAGATGAATCGTTTCTACAGCACCTATATCCTAACCCTCAAAGAGTTCAACGATGGCAAAGCATTCTATCCAGATGCCAATTCTACCCTCAGAGTTTCGTACGGAAAAGTAGAAGGGCTTCAAGCCCAAGACGGTATGAATTATGACTATCATACCACTCTCGATGGTGCTGTACGAAAACATAATCCAAATGTGGAAGAATTTGCCCTACCTGAAAAACTCTTGCAACTTCATCGAGACAAAGACTATGGCAACTATGCTATTGAAACTCCAAAAGGTAAAACAGTCCCTATTGCCTTCCTGGCCTCTAACCACACTACCGGTGGCAACTCCGGCAGCCCGGTGCTCAACGCTCATGGAGAACTCATTGGTACCAATTTTGATAGAATATGGGAAGGAACTATGAGCGATATCATGTACGACATTAATCTTTGTCGAAATATCACACTTGATATTCGCTACACTCTTTTCATTATCGAAAAATTTGGCGGTGCCCGATGGATTATTGACGAACTGGATTTGGTAGAAAACTAGTAGCGAATTGGCTAGTACAAACACCCTAAACTCAGCTTCATTTTATCACTTCAGCATAGCACAATACTTGCTGAAAACAATACTGGCATTCGTATTTTTCCTCTTGCCTACTAGTATATCTATTGCCAAAATCAAATCGCTGCATTCCAATTGGATTTTCTGCCAACAGGGCAAAAACTCATGGTACAAAGCTACTGTACCCGGCACAGTCCATACCGACTTATTACAAAACAAAATCATTCAAGATCCCTTTATTGCAGATCATTTAGAAAATACTCAGTGGGTGCAACAGTCCTCATGGATTTACAAAACTTCCTTTATATTGTGTGAAGAGGAATACACTTCCCAATATGCCTTGCTGGTATTTGAAGGACTGGATACATATGCTTCAGTGTATTTGAACGGGCAACTCATCCTAGAGGCAAATAACATGTTTAGAACCTACAAGCCCGACGTCAGCAATAAACTAAAGCAGACCAATGAAATAGTGATTATTTTTCATCCTGTACTAGCCCTAGCCGACTCTTTAGCTAAGCTCGACAAAATAAAACGACCTTGCGAAAACAACAGACACTATATCCGAAAGGCTCAATACCATTTTGGTTGGGACTGGGCACCCGAAATACTGACGATGGGGATATGGCGACCAATAAACTTGTATCTTAATGAAAGCCCCAAAACGAATGAAACAAAAACGCAAAACATAGCACTTATCAGAGAAAAAGATAGTATAGGCGAATCCTTTTACTTTACTATCAACCACAAACCAAGCTACATAATAGGCGCAAACTGGGTACCGGCAGACGTATTTCTTCCTCGTATAACTCGAAATAAATATCGTCAACTATTAGTTGCTGCCAAAGAAGCAGGCATACAAATGCTTCGAGTATGGGGTGGTGGTATCTATGAGCAAAATGATTTTTATGAATTATGCGATTCATTGGGATTACTCGTATGGCAAGATTTTATGTTTGCCGGTGCCATGTATCCTGCTGATAGTCAATTCTTGTCCAACGTAGAAGCAGAACTCCGAGACAATATCACACGGCTTAGAGCCTTCCAATGTATCGTACTATGGTGTGGCAATAATGAAATAGACGAAGCTTGGCACAACTGGGGATGGCAAAAACAATTCAACTTATCACCGGCAGATTCGGCCACACTCTGGAAAGACTATCAGTATTTGTTTCATCAAAAAATACCTGATTTACTCAATGAGCTTGACCCACAAAGACCCTACGTGACCACAAGCCCTATCTACGGTTGGGGACGAGAGCAATCCATGACCGATGGCGACTCTCACTACTGGGGGGTGTGGTGGGGCCTACAACCCAAAGAAGTATTTTGTGACAAAGTACCTAGATTCATGTCTGAAATGGGCATGCAAGCCATGCCCAACTTTGAATCTATCCAGCAATTTGTGCCTACATCACAGCAATTCCTTTTTTCGACTATACTACTTTCACATCAAAAACATCCTACCGGATTTGAGACCATTGACCACTACCTAAAACAAGAAAAAATGAGCTATACAGACATAAAGTCATACATACAAGCTACTCAAACGCTACAAGCCAAAGTACTTCACACTGCCTTACAAGCACAATATTACTCGCAAGGCAGATGTATGGGCTCGCTATGGTGGCAGTGGAATGACTGCTGGCCAGTTTGTAGCTGGAGCATCGTTGACTATTATGGCAATGCCAAGAGAAGCTATCGCACTCTCAAACAATTCACCTCCTGCATCCAGCCCCGAAAATAAAAATCAGGGATACATGATACCCAGTATTGGCTCCGCCAAAAACTTACCGCCGGGATACGGTGCTGTATAATCCAGGTTAATCCATACTTTGCCATCCTTGTCGATATGATAATGCAGTGGACGCTTTTTCGTTTCGGACTCAAATAAATCTCGAGCTACAAGCAATACGATTTGCTCCAAATCATTTTTATCACCGATCAACAACTCCGGATAGATATGTCGAGTAGTGAGTATCAGTCGAGTAGTACCACCGATCGATTTGATGGCAGCAGCCATAAGTATAGAATGATCATCACAGTCGCCTGCCAAGAGCAATGCCGACTCACTCGCCTTTGCAAAATAGTCTCTGGATTTTGGATCATTCACATAATTCCATTGCGTATTGATTTCTTTGAATACCGCCATGCTTTGTATGATAGTTCTATACTTATGTCCTTTTTGTTTTTCTCTGAAGTGCTTATTCACGGCTCGTATCGAAAAATTTCGCAACACCGGATTCGTATAATTAATAGCTCGCCGGATAGCCCTCTCATTCGGAAAGGGATTCAACTTATTCAAATCAATTTTTTTGCCCACCGGATCATAAAAACTAGTATATAACATGGCTATATAATCCTGAATCAAGCTGCGATGGCTATATATACGTTGGCTAAAACTACCTATACTCAACAGCACAAAGATAAACGCTGCAATAAGCAGTATCATCTTCTTAAACTTCAGCACAAATAACTGTACCACGCCAAACACTACCAAGTACAACAATAATTTATCGCTATGATAGGGCCAGTCCATACGGGGTAGCCACTTGTACAGCACGATAAACAGCGGCAGGGTCGTAAGCACACTGATGATACTCACTAGCGCATTCATACTATAGTGCCAATGTTTGCCATGAGACCTACTTGTATCTGAGCTACGTTTTATAAGTTATGTGTATTGATGAATCGCAAACAAATATAGAGGTTAGGATACAAAACGCATTGAGTTTTTTTTACATGGGCGGCCGTCACGCTATCCGCTTCAAGTCCTCGGGGAGCAAGCTGTGTGGCATGGTCGTGGAGGTAGCTCCGTGCCTCCGCTCCTCCACTCGCTGCCACACTAGCCCGCTCCCCTGTGGGCTTTTCACTCCTATCGTGGCCGCGAGCACTATCGACAAAGGCACTTACCCCAGCGGAGAGGCGACGCTCAATAGAAAAAATGCCGCCGAAAGATAGCCTCGATCGCAGCGGCATCCCCGTAGCCGCAGCGCAATAGCGGGGAGGGCGAAGGGATATAGCGAAGAGCGAGAAGTAGAAGAAGAGAGCACCCCAGCTCCGCTCCATTCACGACTTCATCGCCCTGTCATTCAGAGCTCCTGTATTGAGTCATTTTTTTAGATAGTTTGTGGTATCATGCTGATTTATTTTGTCTTTTTAGGCCTTTTGACTACTTTTACGCCCTAAAACAAATCAAATGTCTGTAGTAGATTTAGTGATGCCCAAAATGGGCGAAAGTATCATGGAAGCAACCGTACTGAAATGGAACAAAAAGGCCGGAGATGCCGTAAAAATGGATGAAACGGTGTTGGAAATCGCTACAGACAAAGTAGATAGTGAAGTGCCCTCGACTGCCGAAGGTACTATTACAGAAATATTATTTAAAGAAAATGATGTAGTACCCGTAGGCACCGTCATAGCTCGAATCAATACCGCCGGTGCATCGGCTACCGCTGCTACACCTTCGCCAGTCGCCGCTCCTGCTCCAGCTCCTATAGCTGCGACCATCCCTACACCTACTGCTCAGCCCGCCGCTGCGGGAGCACCTTCCTATCAGGGAAGCGGCCGATTTTACTCCCCACTGGTGCTTAATATTGCCTCCTCAGAGGGCATCAGCATGACCGAGCTGGAGACCATACCGGGTAGTGGTAACGAAGGTCGTGTAACGAAAAAAGATATACTCCAATACGTAACTTCCAAAAAATCAGGCACTACAACTTCTCCTGCACCATCACCTTCTGCTACACCAGTCGTAAACCCTGCACCTATTGCTCAGCCAAGTGCTGCGACTGCCAGCAGCCATGCAGGCGGCAATGTAGAAATCATCGAAATGGATCGTATGCGCAAGCTTATCGCTGAGCATATGGTACATAGCAAGCATACATCTCCTCATGTCACTAGCTTTACCGAAGCGGATGTGACGAGCATCGTGAATTGGCGCAATAAAGTAAAAAATAGCTTTGAAAAGAAGTATAGTGAAAAAATCACCTTTACCCCCATCTTTGTTGAAGCGATAGTGAATGCTATCAAAAAATATCCCATGATCAATGTGAGCGTTGATGGCAACACGATCATTGTAAAAAAAGACATTAACATAGGCATGGCTACAGCCTTACCTTCGGGCAACCTCATAGTACCCGTTATCAAAAATGCAGACACAAAAAATCTGTACGGTATAGCCAAGGAGGTCAATTTGATGGCCAACAATGCACGTAATAACAAGCTAAAGCCCGATGACACACAAGGTGGCACCTTTACCTTCACCAATGTAGGCACTTTTGGTAGCTTGATGGGCACGCCCATTATCAACCAGCCACAAGTAGCGATTCTAGCCCTCGGCACAATCAAAAAACGCCCCATGGTATTAGAAACCAAAGAAGGAGATGTGATCGCCATTCGCCACATGATGTATCTGAGCATGAGCTACGACCACCGTGTAGTAGATGGCTCATTGGGTGCCAGCTTCCTTACCGAAGTAGCCAATCAGTTGGAGCGTTTTGACATCAATAGAGAAATATAAGTTAAGTTTTATGCCTACCTATATTTTATCACACGATGAATTGTCTTCCTTTTTAATCTCTTTGGTAGGGTGGCATAAAGAGGGTGATGCTATTGTAAAACATTTTCAATTTAAAAATTTCAAAAAGGCGTTAGCGTTTATTATAGAAGTTGGATTATTGGCAGAACAACTTGATCATCACCCTGAAATTATTAATGTATACAACAAAGTCACTCTTCGACTCAGCACCCACTCGCACAAGTCTATTACCAACAAGGACACCAACCTAGCCATCAAAATCAACGAATTAATCGCTGATTAATATTTATTTGCATCTTAAACTTATATGAACGAGTTCGCTACAAGGCGATCTCTCCCACAAAAACTTTAGCAGCAGGGCCTATCAGCCATACATTCGAAACTGTGCCATCATCATGATTGCGAAATTGTACTTTAAGTTGCCCCCCTTTTGTATTCACTAGTATCTCATGATCGCCTGATATGGCATGCCGAGATACGATAGCGGCCGCTGTAACGCCCGTGCCACAGGAGAGCGTTTCATCTTCTACCCCTCTCTCATAAGTTCTTACATACAACTCTCTTTCAGAAAGTATTTCCACAAAATTGACGTTGATCCCTTCAGCCTCAAACATAGGACTATAGCGAATCAGACGCCCCTCTCTTTGAATATCCATAAGGTGGACATCTTCACTAAAAGTCACATAATGAGGAGACCCTGTATTTAATCGAAAAAAGGTTTCATACACCTCTACTTTATCTACCGCATTCATTGCCAATTCTACTATACTATCATCACCCAATAGCGCCTTATGCACACCATCAATGGCTTCGAATGTACATTCTTTTTGAGTAAGAATCCTCAAATCATACGCAAAGCGAACCATACATCGACCTCCATTACCACACATAGTACTTTCATTTCCATCACTATTATAATACGTCATACGAAAATCATAGTGATTACTATGACTCAGCAACATAAGTCCGTCAGCACCTACACCAAAGTGTCTATCACACAGAAGCCTTATTTGCTCAGTGCTGAGCCCATCATACTCGTTTATTCTATTGTCGAATAATACAAAATCGTTGCCTGTACCTTGATATTTAAAAAACTTCATATTCTATTCGTGGACTAAGAGTTAATCTATACATGATATAAGCTCCAGCGATCGTTGAATCAAATTCTCCACACTGCGATGCCCATCATGGGTGAATGTTTTTTGAATACGGTTGGCTACTACCGTATTGACGGCAATACATCGATGTCCAAGTACTCTTCCCAAACCAAAAATAGCGGCACTTTCCATTTCAAAATTTGTGATACGGTAGTTCTCATAGGCAAAGCTACTCAGACGATCTACCAGCAATGGGTATTGTAATGCAGCTCTCAACACACGACCTTGAGGAGCATAAAAACCGGGGCAAGTCACTGTTATTCCCTTAAAAAATGTCGAATCAAACTGCGCTAGTAAGTGATGATCACTCGATACGACATACGGCTTCACCTTACTATCTGTAGGCAAGCTATGTTCACAGAAAGCGTCAAGCATAGCCACCTCAGCAGGTGTATACTCGGGCTGGTAATAATGCATCAGATTATCGAGCCCTATACCATGAGTAGATACCACGAGCGAGTCGACAGGCACATCAGCTTGCAAACTTCCACATGTACCGAGCCGAATGATGGTCAAGCGAGTCAATTGTTCTTTTATTTCACGCGTATCAAAATCAATATTTGCCACAGCATCCAACTCATTGAGTACAATATCAATATTATCAGGTCCTATACCACTCGATAATACAGTGATACGCTTTGCACCTAATCTACCGGTGTGCACCACAAATTCTCTGTGAGTACTAGTGTATTCAATATCATCAAAGTATTTACTCACTTCAGCCACTCGTCCCGGGTCACCTACAGTGATGATAGTTGTCGCCAAGTCATCACGACCAATGTTTAGGTGATATACTTTTTGACTAGCAGTAAGAATTAATTCAGAATGAGCTATAGGCATAAGAAAGAATTAAGAGCTACGTTGAGATGAAGTATTCGTGTGAACATGCGAAAAAATAGACCGCTCTATTTCATCAAAATCCTTGCCCCTTCTTGCAAACACTTTAGATGCAGTTTCTATCGCTTTTTGAAGTTGATATTCAGTAATACCCGAAGCGCCACCCCAGCTGAAGGAGGGAATAAAATTGCGTGGGAAACCGGCCCCAAATATATTACAACTCACCCCTACTACCGTGCCGGTATTAAACATCGTGTTGATACCACACTTTGAATGATCTCCCATTATCAACCCACAAAACTGTAAGCCCGTCTTTACAAAT
This sequence comes from Chitinophagaceae bacterium, assembly GCA_036846185.1. Classification (GTDB taxonomy): domain Bacteria; phylum Bacteroidota; class Bacteroidia; order Chitinophagales; family Chitinophagaceae; genus OLB11. Next base: position 1,882 of record DAIUCL010000019.1, on the reverse strand, counting down.
GTATTCTTATCCTCACTCCACAACTTCACCTCTTCATAATTATTTTTCAAATTAGAATTATTACTATCTGCTCCCAAATTACACCACTCACCTATCACTGCATTTCCCAAAAATCCGTCATGAGCTTTATTCGAATTAGCAAAAAACACCACATTATTAATCTCGCCACCTACCTTACAGCCTTCACCCAAAGTAGAAGCACCATATACCTTCGCCCCCATTTTCAACACGGCATGCTCACCAAGTGCAAATGGGCCTCTTATCATACAACCCTCCATCACTTCCGCATCCTTAGCGACATACACAGGTCCAGTAATAGTATTAATGATAGAGGCTTCTATTCTTGCTCCCTCTTCCACAAATAGTTGATTACCAATCACTGTATTTGTATCCGACACCTTTGCAGATACCCTTCCTCTGGTCATACGATCATAATCCACTCTTAGTTGTGCATCGTTCATCGAAAAAATATCCCACAAATGCGACAACATTGTCACAGGCTTCTCATACATTATTTTTTCAGATGCACTCAATACATTCACAATCGAAAACGATTTAGCCTCTTGTTCATCTACTCGTGCAGCCAGTAGCATATTCCCCAGTAGCAAAACCTGTCCTTTTTTCAAACCTACAATAGCTTCAAACACAGCCGCATCAGGCATTAATCCGGCATTGATCATAATATTATCTTGCGAACATTCAAATCCATACTTTGCCATCAAATACTCTTTAGTAAATACATATACCGGTTGCGCCACCACATGTTCCCACTTCTCTCTTATAGTCATCATACCACATCGAATTTCCGACACCGGACGTGTGTGCGTAAACGGTTTCAATGCATCAAACCGCTCATCATCAAATAAAATAAAAGTCATAATACACTATTTAGAACGTGCTAAACTAAACGAAAAAAAATGAACAATCAATCCATTCCGTACAAAACAACAGAAAAAAAATATAGACAGACCTCTTGAATATTTTTTCGGAGCGCATCGACAGCACATTTCCAAGCTACTTCTCGCTGTTCGCTCCTATGCACCTCCGCAAGCTCCGGTACATATCCACTACCATCGAGGCTATTTTTTCATCGTCGCCTTCTCTATTCATCCTAGCCCAAAAACAAAAAAAGCACCCTTATCACAAGGATGCTTCAATGGTGCCCAGGACTGGATTCGAACCAGCACACCCTTGCGGGCGCTGCGACCTGAACACAGTGCGTCTACCAATTTCGCCACCTGGGCAAGATCACAAGGCTGCGAAAATAAGCACCTACTTGCATACTACAAAACTGTACTCAACAGAATTATTAAAAACATAAGTCATAAATATTCTACAAATGCAATACCAAACAACATATTCAATACATAGTACCATTCGCAATTACTTTTACGACAATAATCAAGGCACAAGGTAAATCTTTGATAAAAAAATAAACCAAGAAGCAAGATAAATTGAATATAAAAATTACCTTTGCGGCACAAAAAATAAAGCAAATGGGAGTTTTAGTAGGCAAAGACAGCAAAATAATCGTACAAGGGTTCACCGGATCTGAAGGTACATTTCACGCAACACAGATGATAGAATATGGCACCAATGTTGTGGGAGGTGTCACTCCCGGTAAAGGAGGCAGTACCCATCTGGATCGTCCGGTATTCAACACCGTATCAGACGCTGTACAAAATACAGCAGCCGACGTCTCAATCATTTTCGTACCACCTGCATTTGCCGCCGATGCTATCATGGAAGCAGCCGATGCCGGCATCCGTACCATCATCTGCATCACCGAAGGAATTCCTGTTCAAGACATGGTATATGCCAAAGAATATATTAAAGATAAAGATTGTAGACTGATAGGACCAAACTGCCCCGGAGTTATTAC
>DAIUCL010000018.1:0-22629 GCA_036846185.1 Chitinophagaceae bacterium | reverse complement strand
CATATATTTACAAGCTACAAACTTACATACCAGTATGATTATGAAATTTAGACTTTTAGCAGCTTTGATGCTCCTCGCTTTAGGAAGTTATGGGCAGGCATCTAATGTGGGTGAAATTTTCGGTAGAGTTACCGATGATAAGAAACAAGCCCTTGATTTTGCCTCCGTTCAAGCCTTTGAAGGTGGGGTGCTCAAGGGAGGAGCCAAAACCGATTTGAATGGTAACTACCGTATCAAGCCCTTATCGCCGGGTAGATATGATTTGAAGATTAGCTTTCTTGGATTTCAAACTCAAGAGATTAAAGGTATACTAGTGGGAAGTGATAAGAGTGTGAAGGTAGATGTTGAAATGCAAAAGAAAGATGCCAAACAAGGTCCTGAGGTTGTCGTTAAAGATTATAAAGTAAAATTGATAGATCCTTCAGATCCCGGTCAAAAAACCATCACCTCAGAGCAAATCAAACAATTGCCTACGATTTCATCCGGTGACTTTGCGGCTCTTCAGGCCGGTGTTTACCAACGTAAAGCAGGTAGCAACTCACTCAGTATCGGCGGTGATCGCGCATCTGGTACTCAATTTATGATAGATGGTATGATGGTGACCGGTAACAGAAATGTCAACTTTCCTCCCGGTGCTATCAGTACCCTAGAGTTGTTTAGTACGGGTATGAGTGCTAAGTATGGTAATGCGACAGGGGGCTTGGTAGCCATCACAACACGTGGTATCAAAAAAGACTTCCAAGGAACATTGCAATATCAGCGCTCCGTAGAAGGATATAACAATAATCTTTTGTCACTTGATTTGGCAGGTCCTTTAGTAAGTAAGAAAAAAGATGGTCAAAAGAAACCCGTTGTAGGTTTTGCCTTGAACCTTGCTGCTACCTATGACAAAGACCCTGATCCCTTCTACTACAAATACAACAGATTAAAACCAGAAGTGCTCAAACGTTTAGAAGCAAACCCAATCACTCCTAATCCTAATGGTACTGGTAATTTCGTGCCTGCAGGTGAACAAGTCACAGCCAATGACTTTGAACAGATCAAAGCCAGAGAAAATGGATTTAACAGAGGGATTAACTACAATGGTAAACTTGATTTCCAAGCTACAGAAAATATTAACTTTACAGTAGGGACTTACTTTGTATACAGCAATTTGCGTGGTTGGGGTTTTGCAAACTCTTTGTTTGCTCCTAATGCGAACTCAATCAATAATGATTACTCTGCACGTGGTTTTGCTCGTTTAACCCAACGTTTGGGTAAAACATCAAGCCAAGAAAAGCAGGATGCAAAAAAATCGGCTATATCAAATGCTTATTACACCTTACAGTTTTCTTATCAAAAAGATTATGCGGATGGTGCTAACCCTCGCCACGGCCGTAATGCCTTTGATTATGGTCATGTAGGTTACTTCGATGTACATCGTAGAGGAGCTTATTTTCCAGATACTGCCAAAGGCGGCTATCTTGGTTTGAAATATTTTGGTGACTTTATCGACTCGGTTACTTTCCGACCGGCAGGCAAAAATCCATTACATGAAAATTATACGAAAGCAGTCTATAATGACCCTCGCTTTTTTGTAAACAATCTTACCACCCTACAAGGTTTGGGAGGTTTGCGTAATGGTGATTTTCCTCAAAGTGTATACAGCTTATGGACAGGTATAGGAGCCCAAATCAGCGGCTACAACTATAGTGAAATAGATCGTGCTACGCTCAACTTTGACGCCTCTTTTGATATCGAACAAGGTGTGAAAAATACAAAACGTAAAGATCCTATCGTTCATAATATCCAATTTGGACTTGGTTATGATCAGCGTGTAAGTCGTGGTTATTCTTTAGGAGCTCAAGGTCTTTGGACTTTGATGCGTTTAATCACTAATCGACAAATTCAAAATTTGGATGTAGATAATCCTCGCTTTGTAATAGGAGGGCAAGAATACAGCCTTGCTGATTTGCAAAGTGGTGCCGTTACGATGAGTCCATTTGATACCATCAAATATGATCGTTTATACTCTGCCAATGATCAAACTCGATTTGATAAAGAACTTCGTAAAAAATTATATGGCGATATCACTAACAGATCGCTGATTAATATCGACAATATAGATCCAAAGAACTTCTCATTAGATATGTTTTCAGCAGACGATTTATTCAATAATGGACAAGATTTTGTCAACTACTTTGGTTACGACCACTTAGGGAATAAAGTGCGCAAACAACCTAGTTTCCAAGACTTTTGGACCAAAAAAGATGCTAATGGGGATAATGCCAGACCTATAGGTGCATTTAGACCTATCTATGTATTCGGATATATCTTGGATAAATTCTCTTACAAAGACATCAACTTCAATATAGGTCTTCGTGTAGACCGATATGATGCCAACCAGAAAGTATTGAAAGATCCATACTCGCTATATGCTGTTCGTAAGGCTGGAGATTTGAAAGATGACACATACAACCGCGCTATTGACAGATCTAACAATAATGCAGTAGCTCCATGGGCATCTAGTTTTGACAAAGAATATGTACCATATGTAGACAACAACCAGTCCTCACGACCCACTGTAGTCGGATATCGTAAAGGTGACATTTGGTATAATCCTTTTGGTCAAGAAATATCTGATCCCACTATCTTATCCGGATTGTATGCAGGTGGATTACCGGTACAACCTTATTTGGTGAACAGAAATGATAGTATCAAAGGTACTTCATTCAATCCTAACTCTTCTTTTGAAGATTATAGACCAGAAGTGAAACTGTCTCCACGTATACAATTTGCTTTCCCTATTTCTGAAAACTCATTGTTCTATGGTAATTATGATGTTGTGATGCAAACTCCAAGCTCAAACAGCTTCGCTACTCCTGATGATTATTATTTCTTAGCAGAGCGTCAAGCTACGATCAATAACGCTAATATGCGTATGGAAAAAGGGATAAACTATACTTTAGGTTATCAACAAAAGCTTTCCAAACGTGCCGCGTTGACAGTAGAAGCTTACTATCGTGAACGTATTAATCAAATTCAATTGCAACGATACATTCTTGCTTATCCTATTACCTACCAATCATTTGGTAACCGTGACTTTTCTTCAACCAAAGGGATGACCGTAAAATTAGATTTCCGTCGTCAAGGTCCTATCCGTATGAATATTGACTATACTTTGCAATTTGCGGAAGGTACTGGTTCTTCTACTACTACACAGGCGTCCTTGCTTGCTACAGGACAACCTAACTTGCGTACGGTATTTCCATTGAGCTTTGACTCTCGTCATATAATCAATGCCACTATCGATTATCGCTATGATGATGACAAAAATAAAGGTCCTGAAATAAATGGTAAATATCCATTCAAAAATGCGGGTATCAACTTCTTGTTACGTACTCGCAGTGGAGAGCCTTACACACGTTCTGCTCTTGCAACTCCTCTTACCGGAGGGGATTTCCAAAGTACACCTATCTTAGGTACCGTAAATGGTTCTCGTTTACCATGGCAGTTTGAAACCAGCACTCGTATCGATAAAGACATTAACTTCATCGTTGGAAAGAAAAAAGATAGTGAAGGAAATGTAGTAAGAAATGGTAAAATGATGGGCTTGAATCTTTATACTTACATCACTAATCTATTAAACACTCGCAATACTCTTTCTGTATACCGTTATACCGGTGTTGGAACGGATGATGGTTTCTTAAGCTCACCACAAGGTCAGCAACAATTAAGCAACTTCCAATTTCAACAGTCATATTCAGATTTGTATATGAACCGTTTGGTTAATCCAGGCTTCTTTAATAATCCCCGCCGAATATTTTTTGGCTTCATGTTAAACTTCTAATCTATTCACGCAAACTACATATTTTATGAAAACCAGACTCTTATCATTTGTACTCAACCTCGGCTTACTCATAGTAGGCAAAGAGGTGTTAGCTGCTCCTAATGTTGGACAGAAAAATAATGGTTTAAACAAAACCGCCGCAGGTTGTAACCCTACTACTGCCGTTATTGATTTGGATGTGAACAATGTTCGTACCCGACTGATGGTGGGGGGGGATATGTGGTGGGATATACCTAATTCTTATGCTTCTTATGAAGTGCCAAAAGGAAGTAAAAAGCATTCACTTTTTTGTGGTTCACTTTGGATAGGCGGTTTTGATCGTGCTACCGGAGAGCTCAAAGTGGCTGCACAAACCTATCGTCAAAGTGGTAACGATTTTTGGGCAGGTCCTTTGGATGAATCTAATGGTTATACTATTGATTTTCAAACTTGCTCTGACTGGGATCGATTTTGGAAAATCAATGCCTCTGATGTAAATAATTTTAGAGCATTATATGACGGTCTCACTGATCCGGATTCCATCCGTGCGGTATTAGCCCAAAGTATCAATGATATTCCGGATATCATCAAAGAGTGGCCGGCAAAAGGGAATAATTATATCAAAAGCTCTAGCAATAATCCTATTCCTGCTCCCAAACGCGAAATGGCATACTATGTCAACGTAGATGGTAAAGATGGTTATGACTGGCAAGCGGGTGATTATCCGGCTATTTTGGGAGATCAGTTCATCTGGTGGATCTTTAATGATAGAGGGGATGTGAAAAATGAGACCAATTCTGAAGCTATTGGTCTGGAAGTTCATATCTCTGCTTTTGCATTCTCAACCAATGATTGTTTAAACGAAGCTACTTTTTACAATTACAAAGTATATAATTTTAGTACGTCTCCACTGGATAGTACTTTTATGGCTACATGGAGCGATGCTGATTTAGGTTATGCTTTTGATGATTTCGTAGGTTGTGATACTGCAAGAGGTCTTGGAATTATATACAATGGAGATGGTTTTGACGAGGGACCTAACGGATATGGATTTGAAATCCCTATGGCTGGTATTGACTATTTCCAAGGCCCTAAGTTTTTCGATACGGCTACTAATTCTCTAATTGAATTAAAAATGTCCGTTTTTACCTACTACAACAATACGGGTGGTCCTACCGGTAATCCTCAAGCAACAGATGACTATTATCAATTTATCACAGGATCTTGGAAAGATAATCAGCCATTTACCACTGCATGTAATGGACGAGATCCAGGCCCCTCTACTAAAGTGATATTTACCGGTGATCCTTGTCGTGGAGGATGGACAGAAGCATCTTGTAATAATACTCCTGCAGATAGACGTTTTATGCACTCCGCAGGTCCTTTCAGCTTAATTCCTGGTTCTGAACCCAATGATATTATTATAGGAGCCGTATGGGTACCCAACACAGGTGGTGGTCAAGCCGCTTGTTTTTCTAAAATACAAGTCTGTGATGATAAAGCACAAGATTTGTTTGATAACAATTTTAAACTACCTTTTGGGCCTCAGGCACCCCAAGTAAACATAGCACAAAAAGATAGAAAAATAATCTTTGAAATAGATAATCTCCCATCATCTAATAATTTTAATGAAAACTATGGTTTTGATTTAAGTGATGCGAAGTATAGAGAGGTATCCGTAAAAGCTGTTAAGAATTTTGAAGATGATTCTCTGTACAAATTCGAAGGATACTTGGTGTATCAGCTAAAAGATGCGACTGTAGCCTTGTCCGATATTCGTTCTAAAGATGGTTCAGTCAATACGGACAAAGCAAGATTAGTATTTCAATGTGATATTAAAAATGGGGTAAAAGACTTGATAAATTTTGAAACTGATCCGGAAATATCTACAGACTATTACATACCTAAGTTAATGGTAAGTGGTAAAGACAACGGTATCGTTCATTCTTTCCAGCTAGATCAAGACGCTTTTGCTGTGACTACTTCTAAAACTTTAGTCAATTACAAAACGTATTATTATGTAGTGGTTGCTTATGCACAAAATACCTTCAGGGCTTTTGATCCGGTCAATTTTGGCGGGACACAAGATCGTAGCTATATCGAAAGTAGAACAGATGGTCGTGGTCAGCCAATACAGGTAATCCGTGCTATGCCTCACCCTGCTACTGATAGTTTATACGTTCAAACATATGCCGACTATGGTACCGGAGTTCAATTAAAACGCATCGAGGGTATCGGTAATGGTGGATTTGACCTGCAACTAACTCCTGAATCTGAGTTAGAAGCTTTGGGTGCAAGTAGTCATGCTTTCTTTCCAACCTATCAAGGAGGACATGCTCCTATGGATCTGAAAGTGGTAAATCCGGATAGCATCAAAGCCGGTAAATATGAAATCTGGTTTAAAGTGGATTCTGCTCGTGCAAGACCTTTCACTATCAATTACAATGCCGGTGGTACCTTAAATCCTCCTAATACTCAAAATGTCAACACCAATGTAGATACTACTAGAGGTGCCTTGGCAGCCTACACTTCTTGGTATGTGAAAAATGTTGCAACGGGTGAAATAGTTACTAGCGAAAGTAATCTGAGCAGATTCAACGAGAAATACCTACGTAAATATGGACAATTTGACTGGGGACTCTCATTATCCGCAGTACAGCAGATACGTCCCGGTGACGATGAAACAGATGTTGATAATGGTCTTATCACTTCTAGAATTATCTTTAGTGATGTGAATAACCGTTGGTTGACTGGTGTGGTGGATCAAGAAGGTGCTTCTTTCAACAACTGGATCCGTTCTGGTACGCAATCTGATGTTCAAAGTGGCGAACAATTTAATAATTGTAACATGAGTGATATATCTGGTAACAAAGATCCTCAAAATGCATTTGAAAATGTAATTGGAGGAACATTTGCACCATACAACCTTGTAAATAATATCAACTCGGAGCTTTGCGGTTTTGGTCTTGTATATGGAGGCGGTAATAGAACGCAAAACAGACTGGAAGAAGTTTATAGTGTGGATATAGTCATGACATCCGACAGAAGTAAATGGACAAAATGTGCTGTAATCGAAATGACGGAAGCGAAAGGAACTCAAACTGCTTCTCAAGGTGGTGCATTCAAGTATCAATTACGCAGACATGCCAGCTGGACCGGTCAAGTGGATGCCAATGGTAACCCAATCTATTCGACTACAGAGCAAGGGATGAGTTACTTCCCCGGATATGCTATCAATATCGAAACAGGTGAACGCCTGAATATTGCCTTTGGCGAAGAATCGTTCAACAAAGAAGACAATGGTGATGATATGATTTGGAATCCTACTTCTCGTAACTTCTTTAGTGCAACTCGAGATGTAAAATGGGGTGGAAAACATGTAATCTATGTAATGCGTACTAAATATGATGAAGGTCGTCAATTTGCTGAAGCAATCAGTCAAGCTGTAAGCTCTACATCCGATATAGCCACTCTTCGTACGGCATACTTAGGTGCCATGTGGGTAGGTGTACCTTTATTGCGTCCTGGCTTTGCCTTGGCTTCTCTAAAAGATGGTATAGTACCCACAGATACTCGATTACAAATCCGTGTGACTCGTCCTTACACATACTACAAACCAAAAGAAGATCAAACACTTCGTAACAATGGTTGGCCTTTATATGAATTCAGCACGGATGATTTAGCTCCTGCCAAATTGGGTGATACTAGAAACTCTTACACGAACAATAAAGATGAGATTTTCAAACGTATACATGTCGTACCTAATCCTTACTATGCTTACTCTCAGTATGAAGGTTCTCGCGTAGATACTCGTGTGAAAATTATTAACCTGCCTGAAAGAGCAAATATAAAAATCTACACTATCGATGGTACACTTATTCGTACATTGACTAAAAACGATACCAAAACAAGCTTCGTAGAATGGGATCTCAAAAACCAAAAATTCATTCCAATAGCAAGTGGTATGTATTTAGTACATGTAGAACTGCCTGGTATAGGTGAAACCGTCTTGAAATGGTTTGGGGCTATGAGACCAGTAGATTTAATTAGTTTCTAACATAATAACATTGTTCACAAAACAGACACACAACGTAACTATGATAAATAAGAGAATTCTAACATCTGCCTGTGCACTAATGCTTAGTGTGGCAGCCATAGCAGGTAACAAAGATCGTTCAGGGCAAGCGGGCGCAGGCGAATTGTTGATAAACCCTTGGGCTCGCTCGGGTGGCCTCTTCGGTCTGAATGCGGCTAATGTGACTGGTGTAGAAGCTATGAAAGTTAACATAGCCGGACTCGCCAAAACCACACAAACAGAGTTCGGGTTAGCGCATACTCGTTACCTATTTGGTACAGGTACCAATATCAATAATCTGGCCGTTGCTCACAATTTGGGTGAAACAGGGGTAATCGGTGTAAACATTATGAGTATGAACTTTGGTGAAATACCCATTACTACTGAAACATCACCAGAAGGAGGTATAGGTATGTACAAACCATCTTTTCTGAATTTTACCGTAGGTCTAGGTCATACATTCTCCAAAAATATGTCTGCCGGCTTGAGTATGACTTATGTCAACGAAGCTATCAGTAATATCAGAGCTTCTGCTATGAGTTTTGATGCCGGTATCCAATATACGAACGGTAAACGTGATAATCTTCACATTGCCATTACCTTGCGCAATGTAGGTACAAATATCCGTTTTACGGGTGATGGTTTCAGCTTCAATGGCACATCTCCTGACTTTGGAAAAAATATTACGGTACAATCCAGAACGGACAAATTTCAGTTGCCTTCTCAGCTCAACATAGCTACAGCTTATGACTTCTACCTCGATGAAGCTAAAGCCACTGATGAAAAGAATCCCGAACACAGATTAACTTCAATGGTCAGTTTTATTTCAAATTCTTTTAGTTCTGACTGGTTAGGACTTGGATTCGAATATGCCTTTAAAGAACGCTTTATGGCTCGTGCAGCATATCGATATGAAACAGATATCATGGATAAAGCTAATTCTGTTACAATGTATACCGGTTTGAGCGCTGGTCTTACTTTTCAAAGTACAATAGGTGGTAACAACCTTGCCGTTGACTACGGTTTCCGTCCCACCCGCTTTGGAGGAGGGGTACATGGTGTAGGCCTTCGCTTAATTTTAGGTTCCAAAAAAGAAGATTAATTTATTTTTCGTAATTTTGACTGGTCAACGCTTCCCTAGTGGAGGCGTTGATTCTTTTATTTACATTAAACACATACACAAATGAGCAACATTACATACGTTACCAAAGAAACCCTCCAGCAAATGATAGATGAAGTCAATGTGTTGAAATCATCCGGTAGAGCAGAAATAGCTCGCGCTATAGCAGAAGCACGAGAAAAAGGAGATTTGAAAGAAAATGCAGAGTATGACGCGGCAAAGGAAGCGCAAGGTCACCACGAAGCTAAAATAGCACAATTAGAAAATGCAATTGCTAATTCGAGAATAATTGATCTATCTTCTATTGATACCAGCAAAGTAACCATATTGAGCAAAGTAACCATTACAAATCTAGGAACTAAAAAGCAATTACAATATCAAATTGTATCCGAAAATGAAGCAGACCTGAAACTCGCAAAAATATCTGTTACTTCTCCCATAGGTAAAGGACTTTTGGGTAAAAAGGTAGGCGATATCGCTGAGGTACAAACTCCCGGCGGCATCATGAAATTTCAAATTGATTCAATCTCAGTGTAACTAATATTATGCCTAGTATTTTCACTCGTATTATCAAAGGAGAACTTCCTTCTTATAAAATTGCAGAGAATGATCTTTTCTTCGCTTTTTTAGATATATTTCCTATACGGCTAGGCCATGTACTAGTAGTTCCCAAAAGTGAGGTGGACAAGCTTTTTGATGCAAACGATAATGAACTAGCTAAACTTCTGCTTTTTGCAAAACCTATCGCAAAAGCTATAGAAAATGTCATACCATGTGCAAGGGTTGGTATCAGCGTTATAGGACTGGAGGTGCCTCACGCACACCTGCATTTAGTACCTATTGATAGTGCAGATGATTTGAACTTTACTAGAAAAAAATTAAGCCCAAGCAAAGAAGAACTTGAAAAAGTACAGCGGGATATTATTCTTCAGCTGTCAATGCAGAAGGATTAGAAAATCTAAATCCAACGCCATGAATGGTTTGTATTTCCACACTCTTTTCTTCTTTAAGATACTTTCTGATTTTGGTTATAAACACATCCATACTACGTCCTAAAAAATAATCGTCTTTGCCCCATACCTTGGTAAGTACTTCTTCGCGTTTTACCACTCTGTTAGGATTAAGACAGAAGAATCGTAACAAGTCTGCTTCTTTTTGAGTAAGGCGAATATCTGTATGAGGCCCTTTGACGGTAAGGTTTGGAAAATCAAATTCTGTATCACCTATTTCAAATATTAGTTCATCCGAGTCCGGTCCTTTTGTTCTGCGAAGAAATACTTCTATTCGTAGTATAAGTTCTTCCATACTAAAAGGCTTAGTGATATAATCGTCGCCTCCGGCTTTGAAACCGGCTATACGATCTTCTTGCATACTTTTTGCTGTAATAAAAAGTATAGGCACATAAGTGTTTTTACGTCTTATTTGTGCGGCTAAGGTAAAGCCATCCTTTTGCGGCAGCATTACATCCAGCAAGCATAAGTCAAAAAAGTTTTTAGAAAACTGCTGCCAACCGGTATTTCCATCGACTGCATGGGTTACATCATAACCCCTTTCTTCGAGGCTATCTTTGATTACATAGCCCAGCGAGGCATCGTCTTCTACTAATAATATTTTAGTTTTTTGTGGCATATATAGTCTTTATTTCTTTTTCGGTATAAATATACAAAATTCTGAACCTTTTTCAAGTTCGCTAGTAACTTTTATTGTTCCGCCGTGCAATTTACAAATAAGTTTTACATAATTCAATCCTAAACCAAATCCTTTTACGTCGTGCAAATTACCGGTGGGTATTCTATAAAATTTGTTAAATATGTTTTTGATGTTTTCTTTCGCAATTCCGATGCCATTGTCCTTGATACAGAGTGAGATTTCATCTTTCAGTTCTTGACAGATGATCGTTATTTCCGGATTGTTGATACAGTATTTTATTGCATTATCTAGTAGGTTACTGATCATGTTTTTGAAGTGAAGCTTATCGATCATCAATTCGATTTCATTGTCTGGATGCAGGATCGTAATTTTTCCTCCTCTTGATTTTACAAGCGGTTTGTAGGTTTTTTCTATAATTTCTTCCAAGAGTGGTTTGAGTGTCAAGGGTTCCATGTTCAACTCTACTTTATCACGTCCGCTTTTTGCCATTTGTAGTACTCGTTCTACTTGGTGAGTAAGATGGATTGTTTCATTGTTGATAATAGTTGCATAGTTCAGTAGTCGCTCGGGGTTATTTACTATATTAGGATTTTTGAGTACCTCCGACGAAATTTTTATGGTTGCAAGAGGTGTTTTGAACTCATGCGTCATATTGTTTACAAAATCTTTTTGGATTTCTGAAAGGCGTTTTTGTTTCAAAATAATGAATATAGCATAAGCAAGTATAAACAAAAACAACATCAGTATGATAGATGAAAAGAGCCAATTAATCATTTCTCGATTGATGAAGGTGCTCAATTGAGGAAAGTGAACGGCAAAGTAGTTGTTTTCTTTTTTTGATTTAGGGAAAAGTGTTTTTGCCGGAGATACGTCAAGTTCTACATTTTTATTAAAGGAAACGTATTTGCCATACTTCATATTTTCGGTAGCACAGTCGTACACCATATATTCAAAGTCGGTCTTTATTTGCTGAGCAAGGAGTTCTCGTTTGAGCAAATGCTCGAGTACGGTAGAGTCAATTTTATCATTGATTTGTACGGTATAGAATTTGTCGTTTACTTGATTAACGATACTATCTACGGGGCTTTTATTATTGTTCATAGTCAGTAGCTGTATGGCTACATTCTTGAGTGCGATGGTCGCATGAATGTTGAACAAGTTTTTTTCTTGCTCATAGGCTTTTTTTATCCAGAATACTTGTGTCACGATGACTAATACAGAGCACAGTACCGATAGGGTAAAAATGATTCGTATAGTTTTACTACTCACACCCCGAATGTAAGTCAATAATTGATTCCTTGCAAATCCTCTGTGGGTAAATTTTGGGGAGCTCTTCGTAGGTAAGTACTTCTTCACCCGTCCTGCTCTACGCTACTACCGCCTCTGGTAGATGAGTGTCGGTTGCTAATTCGAGTAGAGGCGGTATTCACTACGATCAGGGCTATTTTTCGAGGTTCGGTTCGTCTCCAAGCGGGGTTAGGTTGGGCATTTTTTAAAGTACTGTGGAGTCATACGTTCTATGAGAGTGTTTGTGGTTGAAAAAAGAATGGCATCAATGATACAAAACCATAAGTATGTATTATTGTATTGTATGCAACGACTGCCGCGGCCACGATTGAAGCGGATAACCCACAGCGGCAAAGCATAGCGATGTATGGGTGAGGTGTGGCGAAGGCACGAAGCCACGACGAGCTCATACAGCACTTGCTGCGCCGCGAGGATTAGCAGCGAAAAGCGTGACGGCCGCCCATTATTTTTTTTGAAAGTATATGGACATTTTTTTTCTGAATGGAGCTAGGATTGTGTATTATTTTTTGATACGATGAGCATTGTTTTTGAGAAAGTCTTCCCATCCATTTTTTTTGGAATTGCTGAGAGTGGCTTGTCCAAAGTGCTGGTAGTAATGGCATAGCGCCACAGCCACGGCATCGGTCGCATCGAGATATTCGGGGCGATCTTCGAACTGAAATACTTGTTGTAGCATTTTCCATACTTGCTCCTTGGTGGCATTGCCATTGCCGGTGATCGATTGTTTTACTTTTTTGGGAGAGTACTCGGTGGCTTCGAGCCCAGCTTGCAAGGCAGCGGCTATGGCCACACCTTGCGCCCTGCCTAGCTTGAGCATACTCTGTACATTTTTGCCAAAAAAGGGCGCTTCAATCGCAAAATGGCTTGGCTTGTGTAGGCGATGGAGTTCGGTTATTTTATTGTAGATTAGTTGTAGGCGTTTGTATGGATCTTTATACTTGGATAGCTTCAGTACACCCATTTCTATCAAAGTGCTTTGGCGATTCGAAACTTCTATGAGCCCAAATCCTAGTACTAAGGTGCCGGGGTCTATACCCAAAATTATTTCTGATTTGCGCTGCAATGAGTTTATTTTTACAAAGTGATAAGCAACAAAAGTATTAAATTAATTATCAAAAGTATTGTAGGGTTGAGTTTGTTTTTGTGGATGGTCTACTCATTGTATAATCAAATACAAAGGCAAGATGATTTGAAAACAATGGTACACGAGCTATTATATGTATGGGATAGCAATAGGATAATGTACTTGTGTGTGGTGATGGTTTTGATGGCAGTCAACTGGACGCTGGAAGCAGTGAAGTGGCGTATGCTGCTCAAAAATACCGAACGATTCACCTTGTGGGAATCCTTACAGTCGGTACTGACGGGAGTAGCAGTGTCGATGATTACACCCAATAGGATAGGAGAGTATGTGGGGCGAATATTGTATTTGAAGAATGTACATAAATTGCAAGGCATCACAGTGACGATCGTAGGGAGCTTTGCGCAGCTCATGATTACCGCCTATTTGGGCTTGGTAGGGCTTGTTTACTACCTGACTTATGTATTGCAAAATACTTGGTTGTATATACTCTTGATAGCTTCTGTAGGCTTATGTATTGTGCTTACCTGGTTGTATTTTCATTTGGGTAAAGTAGCCGATAAATTGGAAGGGATTTCGCTTTTCAAAAAAATAAGAATCTATATCGATGTCGTGAAGCGATTTGGCAAAAATCAACTCAATTGGATTTTAATTTATTCTTTATTGCGATATGTAGTCTATAGTCTACAATTTTTTATATTACTGCGACTGATGTTGGTAGATGTATCCATGCCTGCAGTGTTGTTTACGATATGGCTTATATTTTGGGCAATGGCTATTGTACCCACTATCGCTATTGCCGAGCTGGGGATACGTGGCGAGACTGCACTCTATTTTTTGAGTCCTCTCTGCATCAATAGCCTTGGTGTCGTTTCCTCCACTGTATTGCTATGGATAATTAATCTTATTATTCCTGCATTAATTGGATGTTTGTTTGTCTTCAAAATAAAAATTTATGATGATGACTAAAGCTAAGAATTTGGACTATCGGAATCGGAAATAATTACAGAAAAGTATTGGTTATAAGGACTTAATGGCATGTTAGGTATGCATTTACTGCCGTATCGTCACATTTATATTCTTTGGTGTATAGTTTGATATTTAAAAGTAAAACAGACCTATATGAATATCAACAACATGACTATCAAGGCACAAGAAGCATTGGCATCGGCACAGCAATTGGCCTACAATCAAAAAAATCAGCAAATCGAAACAGCTCACTTGCTCAAATCGCTACTAGATGAAGAGTCCAATTCGATCCTATTTCTTCTAAAGAAAAATGATGCTAACCCGTCTTATATCGAACAAAAAAACAATGAACTACTTGTACGTATTCCTACCATCAATGGTGAAGCTGGTCAGCATGTATCGCGCGAGCTGAATCAGGCTCTACTCAAAGCAGGTGCATTACTCAAAGAATTCAACGATGAGTTTGTCAGTCCTGAGCATTTGCTCATTGGCTTATTGCTCAATGGCGATGCGGTATCAGCGATACTCAAGGATGCAGGGCTTAGTGAAAAAAATCTGATCAAAACGATTAAAGAAATCAGAAAAGGACATACCGTAAACTCACAAACTGCAGAAGCCAATTACCAGTCGCTGAAGCGCTATGCAAAAAATCTGAATGAGCTAGCCTCAGCAGGCAAATTGGACCCGGTCATAGGACGTGATGAGGAGATCAGACGTACTTTACATATTCTATCTCGACGTTCAAAAAACAATCCCATTTTGGTTGGTGAGCCCGGTGTAGGTAAGACGGCTATCGTAGAAGGACTTGCACATAGAATTATCAATGGAGATGTGCCCGAAAATCTTAAATCAAAAATAATATTTGCGCTCGATATGGGACAGCTCATCGCTGGTGCCAAATACAAGGGTGAGTTTGAAGAGAGGCTGAAAAGTGTCATCAAAGAGGTGACAGAAAGTGATGGTCAAATCATCCTATTTATTGATGAAATACATACACTCGTCGGAGCAGGAGGCGGTGGCGAAAGTGCCATGGATGCAGCCAATATACTGAAACCGGCTCTGGCACGTGGCGAATTGCGCGCCATCGGTGCTACTACACTCAATGAGTATCAAAAGTATTTTGAAAAAGATAAAGCCCTAGAAAGACGTTTTCAAAAAGTAATAATAGACGAACCCAGTATAGAAGATGCTATATCAATACTTAGAGGGCTCAAAGAACGCTACGAAAGTCATCATCATGTGCAAATCAAAGATGAAGCAATCATTGCCGCAGTAGAACTTTCGAGCAGGTATATCACCGACCGATTCCTGCCCGATAAAGCTATCGATCTGATCGATGAAAGTGCTGCAAAGCTGAAATTAGAAATGAACTCGATGCCGGAAGAACTCGATGAGCTGGAACGCAAATTGCGACAACTGGAAATAGAAAGAGAAGCTATAAAACGAGAAAATGATGAAAAGAAAATTCAAGAGCTCGCTCAGGAAATTGCAGACCTCACAGAACAAAGGGATATTTTCAAAGTACGCTGGCAGCACGAAAAAGAATTAGTAGATGGACTGCAAGAAGTAAAGTCGGCCATCGAAAATCTAAAGTTGGAAGCCGATCAAGCGGAGCGTAATGGCGATTTCGGAAAGGTTGCAGAAATACGATATGGAAAAATCAAGGAACAAGAAAACATATTGGCTCAAAAAATGAGCGAACTAGAAGCTGACTCTGTAAAACACAAACGTCTTCTGAAAGAAGAAGTGGATGCAGAAGATATTGCAGAAAATATTGCAAAGGCTACAGGTATTCCCGTCACACGGATGTTGCAAAGCGAACGTCAAAAATTACTCAACCTTGAAGAACATCTCCATCAAAGAGTAGTAGGTCAAGAAGAAGCCATAGTAGCCGTGTCTGATGCTATTCGTCGGAGTAGAGCTGGTTTGCAAGATGCCCGCAAACCTATAGGTTCTTTTATTTTTCTGGGTACCACAGGTGTAGGTAAGACTGAATTGGCAAAAGCCCTCGCCGAATTTCTCTTTGATGATGAATCCATGATGACTCGTATCGATATGAGCGAATATCAGGAGAAACACAGTGTGAGCAGACTAGTAGGAGCTCCTCCCGGCTATGTGGGGTATGATGAAGGTGGGCAGCTCACAGAATCTGTTCGGCGCAAACCATACAGTGTAGTCCTCTTCGACGAAATCGAAAAAGCCCACCCGGATGTGTTTAATACCCTATTGCAAGTACTCGACGATGGCCGGCTTACTGATAATAAAGGGCGTGTGGTGAATTTTAAAAATACAATCATTATCATGACCTCCAATATGGGTAGCCAATTGATACAAGAAAATTTTGAAGAGGTGGATGAACACAATATTGATGAGATAACCGAAAAGACCAAGCATGATGTAATGCTACTTTTAAAACAAACTATTCGACCGGAGTTTCTGAACAGAATCGATGAGGTTATTATGTTTAAACCTTTATTGAAAAAAGAAATCAAAGGCATCATATCCATTCAACTTTCTAATCTGCAAGCGCTACTGCAACAACAACAAATAGATCTCCACTTTACCGACTATGCTTTAGATTATTTGGCAGATCATGGATATGATCCACAATATGGTGCTCGTCCTTTGAAAAGAGTCATTCAAAAAGAAATTATAAATCTGCTAAGTAAAAAAATAATAGCAGGTGAAATCGATAAGAATGAAAAAGTAGTGGTCGATGTATTTGACGGTGTAGTAGTACTTCGCAATGACAAAGCAGTATAACTATTTCCATTACTACGATGATTAGCTTATCAGTTGGAGACATTTCCTAAGACACTCTACACATCTTATTGTTGATTCATAGCCTATAGATCATAGTCAAGATCAAACTAAAAAAAAGGCGATAGCCTCTTTTTTAGTTTCACTCAATTCGAATAGACTTCTATTAGCTCAATCCCGAAATACGTCCTTCAGCATCTATATCCATATTCTCAGAGGCTGGTACGGCTGGCAAGCCGGGCATTCGCATGATATCGCCTAGTATGGGTACAATAAATCCGGCACCGGCAGCAAACTCAAACTCTCTTACAGTCACCGTAAACCCTCTCGGACGACCAATCGCAGATTCTTTATCCGATAGCGACTTTTGTGTTTTTGCCATGCAGATGGGTAGCTTATCCAATCCCAATTCATTGATGATTTTTAGATGACTCCGTGCAGAGGAGGAGTATTCAACATGATCGGCACCATATATTTCTGTAGCTATTTTTTTGATTTTTTCTTCCACACTCAAGTTCCAGTCATATAATGGTGCAAAGTGGTTGCTACCGGAGTCAATCACATCACAAACTACTTGTGCCAAATCTTTAGTGCCTTCACCTCCCTTGGCAAAGCCATAAGAAACCACAGCTTTCACTCCAAGTGCTTCACAATTACTTTTGACTAAATTGATTTCTTCTTCTGTATCAGCTGGGAAATAATTGAGCGCTACTACCGGTGTGATGCCAAATTTCTTGCAATTCTCAATATGCTTTTCCAGGTTTTCAAAACCTTTACTTACTCTTTCGATACTAGGGGTATTGTATTCCTCTTTTTTGGCACCTCCATGATGTCGAAGTGCACGTATCGTAGCTACCAGCACGATGGCGTCAGGAGCTAAATCACCATAGCCACATTTGATATCCATAAATTTTTCAGCACCTAAGTCAGCGCCAAATCCAGCTTCCGTGACGACATAGTCGGCCAATGAAAGCCCCATCTTCGTGGCTAAAATGGTATTGGTACCTTGTGCAATATTGGCAAATGGACCACCATGAAGTATCGCAGGATTTCCCTCCAGCGTTTGTACCAAATTTGGTTTGATCGCATCTTTCAGTAACAAAGCCATTGCCCCTTCCGCTTTCAAATCTCTTGCATAGATCGGCTTTTTAGTATAAGTATATCCAACAAATATATTTCCTAATCGAAGTTTCAAATCTTCAAAATCTTTACTCATACACAAAATCGCCATCACTTCAGAAGCCGGTGTAATATTAAATCCATCTTCGCGTGGTATGCCATTGGCTGTGCCTCCGATACCTATGATGATATGGCGCAGTGCTCTGTCATTCATATCCATTACCCGCTTCCATTTGATCGTGCGAGGATCTATTCCCAGATTATGTTGCTTATTCTGCAAATTATTATCAATAAGAGCCGACAGAAGATTGTTGGCTTTTTCGATAGCCGAAAAGTCACCTGTAAAATGAAGATTAATATCTTCCATAGGTATTACTTGAGAATATCCTCCCCCTGCGGCTCCGCCTTTGATACCAAATACCGGACCAAGCGAAGGTTCGCGCAACACCACTACCGCCTTTTTGCCTATTTTGTTCAACCCTTCATTCAGGCCGATCGATACCGTCGTTTTTCCTTCACCCGCAGGTGTCGGATTAATGGCCGATACAAGGATTAATTTTGACTGTTTTCGTTTAGTTTCATCAATCAAGTGTAAAGGTAGTTTGGCCTTGTACTTGCCGTAATAGTCCAAATCATCTTCTGTGATATTTAACTTGGAGGCAATTTCTCGGATGTGTTTGATAGCTGCTGATTGTGCAATTTCTAAGTCGCTGGGAAATGACATATGTGTATTATTTTTTTAGTGATACAATGAATCAAATATAATATGCATCAAGCAAATAGTTGCACACTCCAAAAGAAAAGAATTGCACTCAGGCAAATACCTTGCCCGGGCGTATTACAAAGCAAGTATAGATGCCAGAGAGTTAGTGGGGTTCTATACGCTGTTTTTGGTATGCATAGCAAAAAAAACTGTTTCAAATTCAATTGAAACAGTTTTTAGAAAGGTGAAAAAGTAAGTTTTATTTTACTATGCTGATAGTTTTTACTACAGGACTATTGTCAAAAATAGATCTAACAAAGTAAGTACCTGAAGCTAATTCATTTACTGGGATGGATACGATATGTTTCCCCGCATTTCTTTTTTCAGAAAGCAAGGTACGAATCGAAGAACCATCGACCGCTATCAATTGGATTTTTATCTCTGTTGCAGTCGGCAACACAAAAGAAATATTCGCATTGTCAGAAGAGGGATTTGGATAAGTGCTTAATTGATACTTCTCCGTCAAAAAATCTTCCGTAGCCGTAGTGGCGGAGTGATTATTGTACCATGTACCGCTAGAATCACCTCTATCGATTTCTGCTACATCCCACATCGTAGCCACAGATATCCAGTTGTAATCTTGTACCTCCCATACATTGGATATGGGGTTGTATCGTATATCTTCATACATGATCACATTGTTGTAATTACCATACGGGGTATTGATATTACCCCATCCCACATATTTTTTTATAGAAGAGTCTATATCACCATTCGTATTTTCACTTCTATCAAATTGTGATTGATTCAAAGAGAAAGGAAATCGGTAAGCCACATCAGGATCTATAAACGTTTCGTCTAGCAATGGCATAGCCGGAGCTCTACTGCCAAGCGTCCATAAACTATCACTGTTCCCAATAGCATACAGATAGATGTCCAAGCCCATAGCAGATACTTTCTGGCAAATGGTAGCTGTTGGAAAATCAGCCGCATTAGGAGTGGTCGCCGGATTCACTAGTTTCACACCTATTACGGCAGCAGAAGTTGGTAATGCACTAAAATCCCAGTTGTTGTTGCCCGATTTGGCAAATGATGGTACAGGGTATTCAAAATCATGAAGTGTGACACTATCTCCAATATTCAGGGGTGCATACACTAAATTAGGCTGCGCCCATGCAGCAAAAGGTAAGAAAAGCAAAGACAATAAAAGTTTTTTCATATAAATAATTTTTACAAAAGTAGTGTACTCCCATTTGTGAAGTTATACCCATAAATGGGTATATTTATTAGGTGGCAACTACAAAATGTGAATGTTTATATCATAAAAGGACAGAGGAGCTTCACCGTCAGTTCCCTATTCAACTTTCCTCCCGCTCTTTGCTACAAGTCCTCGTGGCTCAGACTGCAGGCTATGGGCGAGTGTAAGCGTACCCATTTTTAGTACAATTCAAAAGTAGAATTTCTTTTTCATATTTAGATTTTTTGGTTTAGTTCCTTTAGGGCGTAGTGGAGCGAAGGCGTAGCCGAAGCAGAACTGAGCCCACAAAATAAAAATTGTCTGAATTATAAAGTAATCAAAAGGATTCTTTGCCAATTGCGGATTACATCTGCATAGATTCGTATGAATGGTAAATAATGTATGAGACGAATAAGTATCAAGATAACTATGAATGGGCTTGTTGATGGCGCACGGGTTGCAAAACCATGCCAGCTGGGATAGCATAAAAATTATGTAGCAACTGAATTTATGTTTAACTTTACGAATAGATATTAACCAATACATGAAAACCGTTATTCGATTTATGCCTCAATTCCTGAAAATTATACTTATATTTTTTAGTTGTTTTCTCACCTACAACGCCAAAACACAGACGTACCTCTCTCTCGGATTGGATACTTCATGCTATTGGATTCACGATTTTAATGTACACGGTGTCGATTGGAATAATAATATAATAGACTGTGTAGGTGAAACTATCAGCTATGTAGAAAAAGATACCAACGTAAATGGAATTAACTGGGCTGTAGTAAAAACGTTTACCACAGAAGCAAACAATAAGCCAATCTGTAATTCTATTTACCCCAATGGAAAAATTACTTATGTAAAAGAAGATACCGTGCTAAAAACTATCACCCGTTCACTTTATCTTACTACAGATTTTAAAACGGTACATTATGATGTGGTACCGGGCGATACACTTTTTGGCTTTGATATTACTACACGAATAGTAGATTCAATACAATACATTGCTTACAACGGAATAGTAAGAAAGACTATTTACTCAAGCACTTTACCACCCTTTCCTGCTTATACACTTGTATCAATAGAAGGCATAGGAACCAACTATAATTTTCTACCCATTGCATATCAAGAATTTGGCTATCCGGCAATGCAACTAAAATGTTATTCAAAAAATGGAACCACTTACTATGGTGATTCACTGATTCCATGTTACAAAAAACCTTTTTTACCTATTAGCGTAAACGATTACAACCTTGCTATTGATATATGTATAACGTCATACAACAAAGTGCTTACGATAACCTTGGTTCAAATGAGTGATAATTTAGAACTTTCTATTATTAATACTATAGGGCAACGTGTATTTACAAACTCCTTTAAGGATGTAAAAACGGAGATAGATTTAAGCAATCAACCAGCAGGAATTTATTTCTTAGAAGTTCGCCAAAACAATAAAAAACTTTTCAAGAAATTTGTCCTCAACTAAATAATAATATCATACCAGAGTAGTAAAAAACGTATAGATTATTCTTCGCTGGAGGTATGTATGCAACAATAGATTTGCTTCATTATACTTGCTCATTCATTTGTCATTTTGTATTCCGATGGTTACTGACTATTCAATACTTTCACCTGATGCTAAAGGCGATGCAGCCCAAACGGAGCGTCGCAACTCCGATGCACAAAGTAAAGGACGATGATAACCAAAAAATTCTTCTAGAAAACTTAGCTACCCGCTAGGAATTATATGACCCGTTTAGGGTCAATACCAAATGATAAAAAAAAGGCTTTTGTCTATCTAGGAATGCGAGGCTGCTTGAGTGTGGTTTGAATGTGTATGAAGTAAAGCATTGTATAGTGAGGAAGTATGGTAAAATCATATGCTAGACTGAAAATACTGTAGTAAATGTTTTGGAAATACTATATTTGGTGTTTTGAGAAGGTTTACATAATCTATTATGACCAATACGTATTTAAAAATTTGTTTTCATTTTAGTGTATTGAAACATATTGTTTTATGCTTACTAATCAGTGTGACATCAACTACGGTTTCTGCTCAGGCAGTAGAATCCTTGCAACAAAAATTGCTTCACAATCACTGTCATTCTATTTATGATGGTCGACAAGTTAAAAGAGATAGGTTGCAGGCAAAAAGAAATCATACCGGGATATTGACAGGCCTATCAGCCAGCTTATTGTATGTATATCAAAATGTACTCTCAGAGCAAATTCAGGCTGATTGTACCTATCAAATTACTTGTTCGCAATACACAAAATGGTGTATAGAGCGCTATGGATCGATGAAAGGTATATGGGCAGGAATCAACCAATTTATGAAATGCAATAGCGGTAATCATAAAAATCATGCTAACTATAAGCTGGATGATTCGTACTGCAAGTGTACTACTATGTTTAGGTGATATAATTAAGTCTTGTGAAAATGAATTTAGATTAAGAAAAAATACTAAAAAGTAATAATTTAAGTGTTTTCATAAATTATCTATTTATAATTATTGGTGAAGCATAAATAGCAGCTTGACGTAACCATAGTTGTAAGACTAGCTCATGTGGCGTAAAGCCATAAAAAGGTATTGTAGGTATTCCGGATATCAATAAAGAACGTGCCACTTGCCCATGACTTCCACCCCATATATAACTATAGCGAAATTTAACATCAACTCTTAAACTATTTTCAAAAATTATAATATTACGCATATTAATTATTTTCAACTTTAACTGTATATAAAAAAGACCTAAATCGCTTACCATAACAAGATTGAATGTATACAATCA
>DAIUCL010000017.1:0-22663 GCA_036846185.1 Chitinophagaceae bacterium | reverse complement strand
GTCATACGGGGGCGAGGGGAGGGGGCAATTTCTACAAACAAGTCTAGTAAGTCTTTAATCCCGAAATTATTAACGGCACTACCAAAGAATACGGGTGCCAAGTGTCCACTAAGGTATTCTTTTTTGTCGAATCGATCATACACGCCCGTTATGAGTTCCATGTCTTCTCTAAGTGATGAAGCATCTTTATCTCCAATCAGATCCACAATAGTGGGCGTATTCAGATCGGGAAGTTGTATGATATCATCATCTGTGGCTTTCTGGTTGGGCATAAAGCGAATAAGAGACTGATTATGGATATTAAATACCCCTTTGAAATCGCGTCCGATATTGATAGGCCAGGTTAGGGGTTGTGTTTTGATTGATAATTTTTTTTCTACTTCTTCGAGTAAATCGAATGGGTTACGACCATCTCTATCCATTTTGTTAATAAAGATGATGACGGGAGTGTCGCGCATTCGACATACTTCCATGAGTCGTTCTGTTTGTTCTTCTACTCCTTTCACACAGTCGATGACTAGTACAACGGAGTCAACTGCAGTAAGAGTTCGGTATGTGTCTTCGGCAAAGTCCTTATGTCCAGGCGTATCAAGAAGGTTGATGAGTTTATCTCTGTATTCAAAGCTCATCACGGAGGTTGCCACAGATATACCTCTCTGTCGTTCTATTTCCATAAAGTCGGAGGTGGCATGTTTCTTGATTTTATTAGATTTTACGGCGCCGGCAGTTTGTATAGCGCCTCCGAATAGTAGAAATTTTTCGGTAAGTGTTGTTTTTCCGGCATCCGGGTGAGATATGATAGCAAAGGTCTTGCGTTTATTTATTTCCGATTCGTATTTCATAAAGGGTGCAAAGGTAGTGTTTAAGCTAAATATATACTTTAAATCTTGAGCTGTGCTTTATGATTTTGTGCATAGGTTCAAGGAATAAGGGTATCGTCTTGGCATGTATGTTTCAAACATTATTGTAGTTATATATACCAAATAAGCATTATTGTGTTTCACGCTTCGTTTATTTGTGTTCCTTTGTAGTAGAATAAGAGTTGCAAATACGTTAATTTTGCTACAATAATTATGGTTTATATAACACGAGTAGAACACTTCAATGCTGCCCACAAATTGTGGAATCCTTCGTGGAATCCCGAAAAAAATAAAGAAGTTTTTGGTAAATGTGCAAATGAAAATTGGCATGGTCACAATTATGAATTACACATCACTGTGAAAGGGATGATTAATCCTGATACCGGCTATGTAATGAATGCCAAAAGACTAGGCGATTTGATGAAATTGCATGTGGTGGAAATTGCCGATCATAAGAACTTGAATATTGATGTGCCTTTTATGCAAGGTAAGCTTACGTCGGCCGAAAATTTTGCTATGGCTATCTGGAATCAACTGGATAGACCAATACGCGACGAAAATGCCTTTTTGCATTGTGTAAAGTTGATAGAAACCCCAAGAATATATGTTGAATACTATGGGCCTGATGCCTAAAATATTTTAATAATCACACATTATGACATACATAAAAAAAGAAGACTATAACGAACAGACTTTGCACTTACTGTCTGATTCTTACAAGCATATTATAGAAGCGCTAGGCGAAGATGTAGATCGTGAAGGTCTTGAGAAAACTCCTATGCGTGTAGCAAAAGCCAACATGTTTCTGACACAGGGTTATGAGATGAATGCGGTGGAAATTATCAACTCTGCCAAGTTTAAGGAAAGTTATAGCGAAATGGTGATCGTGAAGGATATTGAGCTTTATTCAATGTGTGAGCATCACATGTTGCCATTTTTTGGTAAAGCACATATTGCTTATATTCCTAATGGATATATTACCGGACTGAGCAAGTTGGCTCGTGTAGTGGATTGTTTTTCTCGGCGCTTGCAGGTGCAAGAGAGAATGACTCATCAGATATTAGATGCGGTAAGAGAAGCGCTCAATCCGCTGGGTGTAGCAGTCGTAATAGAAGCAAAACATTTGTGTATGATGATGCGAGGGGTGCAAAAACAAAATTCGTCTACTACTACTTCTGCTTTCTGTGGAGAGTTTGAAAAAGAGAAGACAAGAGCAGAGTTTTTGCGCCTTATTTCGGCCTCATTGCATTAGTTTTTGCATGTTTTTTTGCCTGAATATGTTATCACTACACATCGGTTGATGATTGATGATTTAGACGATGAAGAATAGCCTCGACCGCAGTGGATATCCTCATGGCTAGCGAGCTTTTGTGCTAAGGCGGCCATGAGATAGGAGCGAAGGGCGAGAAGTGGATTAACACTGTACCTGCCGATGAGCTCCAAATTATTTAATTCAGAAATACAGTGTGTTTATTTATTCAGGTTTTTGATTGCATTCATAAAATGTGACAATTCATCGCTTACCCGTGGTGCCAATAATACCAGTCCTATCATATTGGGTGCCATCATGGCAAAGATCATCGCATCAGAAAAATCTACTACTGCTCCCATACTTGCAGCAGCTCCAATTATTACAAACAGACAAAAGATAGCTTTGTATACATATTCTTGTAGCTTGCTTCTGCCAAACAGAAATGCCCAAGCTTGGTATCCATAATAAGACCATGAAATCATCGTAGAAAAAGCAAAGAGTATGACGGCGACTGAAAGTATGTAGGGAAACCAACTAATGTTGCTCTCAAATGCTTTGGATGTAGCTACTACACCATCGGGTATTGCATGGCCATACTGCATGATACTGCTATCCATATTGCTAACCACAATCACCAGCGCAGTCATAGTACATACGAGTACGGTGTCAATAAATGGTTCAAGCAAGGCTACTATTCCTTCGCTGGCCGGATAGCGAGTCTTTACAGCCGCATGGGCTATAGAAGCTGACCCTATACCGGCCTCATTGGAGAAGGCAGCTCTTTTGAAACCTTGAATCAATACACCGATAATACCACCAGTAATACCTTCTGCGGTGAATGCGCCGGATAATATGATGTTCATTGCATTAGGAATTTCCTTGAAATGAATGAATAATATAACCACTCCAGCAAGTACATAAATGCCGACCATGAAAGGTACGATTTTATCCGTCACTTTGGCAATAGATTTGATACCTCCAATAATTACCACACCTACCAAAATAGCCATTACTAGGCCGAATATCCATCCATTGCCTGCTATAAAGCTATGGTCCCCACCGGTCACTGTCTGAAACATTTTGAAAGCCTGATTCGCCTGAAACATATTACCTCCTCCAAATGAGCCTCCTATACACATGATAGCAAAAAGGATCGAAAGGACTTTGCCCGCTCTTGCTGCACCTAGCTCTGCTAAGCCTTTTTTGAGATAGTACATAGGTCCGCCGAATACGATACCTCGCTCATCGATATCTCGATATCGAACGCCAAGTGTACATTCTACAAACTTGGAAGCCATGCCTAAAAACCCTGCAATAATCATCCAAAATGTAGCTCCGGCACCTCCTACACTGAGAGCAATGGCTACACCTGCTATATTGCCTAAGCCCACCGTAGCAGACAATGCTGCGGTAAGTGCTTGAAAATGCGACACTTCTCCGGTATGCGCACCTTCTATACGAATCGTATTTGGATTGTCGCCTTCGACCGTAAAAGCACTCTCCGATACCTCTACGTGTTTGTTTTCTTCCAGTGCATCGAATCGCCCCATCACAGTGCGAATTGATACGCCGATGCCACGAATATTAAAGAACTTAAAATACAAGGTGAAATATACGGCTCCACCTACAAGTACCAGCAATACCCAGGGTATGCTTACCTGACTCGTAAACGGGATACTGTAAAAGATTAACTTTACAAACCAACCGGTATATTGAGCAAAAACCTCATTGATTTTGTCATCCACGCCGTTGGCAAATGTGCTTAAAGCCTCAGAAAGGAGTACAAGTAGAAACAGCAATTTTTTCATCTCGTAAATATAGAGTCAAAAATCAATTTGAGAGCATTAATGTCATAAAAGGCCAAAATAGGCCTAGGTTAACATTGTCGTTAGCTCAAGCAGATTTATTGATAATAACTCGATGAGGCGTAGGTCCTACAATGCCATCTTTGGTCCATTGATTCATAATCAATTCCTGACAACCGAAGTAGACTTCCCAATAATCAGCTTGTACACAATAGGGTTGCATATTGAGTGTAATCATGCCATCTCCAATTTTCAGTACATTGACACTTGGAGAGGGGGATTGTAATACTTTAGGATGTAGTTTCATGGCTGCAATAGCCGAAAGTTTGGCTTGATCTATATTTTGATTAGGAGCTATGGCCATCTGAAAGTCTACCCGAAGGTCGCCATAACTGCTATAATTACTGATTACACCTGTCGACAATGGACCATTAGGTACAAATATAGTTTTATGATCTGCAGTAAGTATCGTGGTACTAAACACCCCCTGCTCCGTTACTAAACCCGTCACACCTTGAGCCTCGATCATATCACCTACTTTGAAAGGCTTGAATACGAGCATCATTACCCCGCCGGCTAGGTTACCCAAAGTACCATTGAGCGCTGAGCCTATAGCCACACCTGCGCCCACGATAAGTGCACTGAAAGCCGTAGTATCTACCCCCAATATGCCGGCAATACTCACCAAAAGCATAATATTGAGACCTACTTTTACCAGCGAAAGCAAAAAAGTTTGTAAAGAAGCATCATAATTACGCTTGAGCAATACATTGCGCAGCACCGCACTCAGCTTACCAATAATCCACGACCCGATGATATAAAATACTATAGCACCCACTACTTTGGGCGTATAATTCATTACAAATTTCGATATCACATCCGTGTACTTAAGGGTAGTATTAGTGACATCTTGAAGCGGTTGCGAATTTGTATTCGCCAAAGTTTGTAGTAGGTTCATGCTTTACGATTTAGTCGACAAATATATTGTTTTATCTCCAAAAAGTTCAGTGTCTGCAGTGAATAAAATATTATGATTAGGGGCGGCTGCCGCGCTTTACGCTCCAAATCCTCGCCTCTATGGGTTTTTTTCGTAAGCTGTCTAAGTAGCTTCCTCTGGTCGCTCTTACACAGCCACGAAAAAAATACCCATAGAGTCTGTGGGTTTTCCGCTACAATCGCTGCCGCATGTGCGACTTACTGCCTGCACAAAATTCAAACTATTCAATGCGAAAAAAAGGTATTAATAAAGGCTTTGCAATAAGCTGAAAATTACAAAATATCTTTACAGCATGTATAGAATCATATTGCTTGCACTAATGAGCATCTCCTTTTTAGCCAATGCTCAATTGCCCCTACGTGAATTCAGAGCAGCTTGGATAGCTACAGTAGGCAATATCGACTGGCCAAGCCAAAAAGGACTTAGCGCAGATGTCCAAAAACAAGAATTTATCACATTGATTGATCAGATGAAACGCAATGGTTTGAATGCAGTAATCGTTCAAATACGACCTGCTGCCGATGCACTCTATGATTCACCCATCGAAAATTGGAGTCGATACCTTAGTGGAAAGCAAGGCGTGGCTCCATCTCCCTATTACGATCCATTACACTTTATGGTAGAGGAGTGTCATAAACGAAATATGGAATTTCATGCTTGGTTCAATCCCTATAGAGCTTTAGTAGATGCAACCAAAAATCTTCATACTCCCGATCATGTTACATACAAGCATCCTGAATGGTTTGTCAACTATGGAGGAAAAACCTATTTCGACCCGGGTATCCCGGAGGTAAGAGATTATTTTATCAAAGTAGTATTAGATGTAGTAAAACGATACGACATTGATGCTGTTCATTTTGACGACTACTTTTATCCATATCGCATAGCCGGAATCGAATTTCCTGATCAAAAATCCTATGCGCGCTATGGAGTCAAATTTCCCAATAAAGATGACTGGCGCAGAGATAATGTCAATAAATTAATAGAACTACTTAGTGTGAAAATCAAAGAGGAAAAAAGCTATGTAAAATTTGGCATAAGCCCCTTTGGCGTATGGCGCAATTTTTCGAAAGACCCCGAAGGCAGCAGAACCAATGGCGGACAAACTAACTATGACGATTTATTTGCCGATGTGTTACTGTGGCTCAAAAGAGGCTGGATTGATTATATATTGCCACAACTATACTGGGAGCGGGGTCACAGAGCCGCCGACTATGACATACTCATCGATTGGTGGAGCAGACATGCTTATGGCAAGCATCTCTACATCGGTCATGGTTTGTATCAAGTAGGTGTATCTCAAAAAAGTTGTTGGCGAAGCTTCGTCGAAATCGAAAAACAAGTAGAGCGCACACGCAACACCGAAAATGTTCATGGTAGTGCTTTTTACAGTGCTAATTCGTTTAAGAAAAACTTTTGTAATATCAACCAGGAGATGAGTCAGGTATTATATCCTAAGCCTGCACTGCTACCTACTATGCCCTGGATCGATTCGGTAGCTCCACGCAGCCCAAACCTAAAGATACAAGCTGGTGACAAACTAGTATGGATGTGCGATAATCCGACAGGAGAAGCCTTGCAATACGCCATATATCGGTTTGAAAAAAATCAAGCAGCCTTCGCAGCTTCTCATACCCTCGTAGCATTGGTTCGAGACGAATCATGGACTATCCCCATGCAAGACAAAGGCAAATACAAGTATGCCGTAGCCGCTTTGGACAGACTTCATAATCAGAGTCCGCTGAGCAATACTGTAGAATAATTAGAAATATAATGGATCATGCTTGATAGTGCTTACTGAATAAATATATATACATTATATTTGAACGATGTATAGGTTTGCACTTACAAGATTGGTGATGGTACTATGTGCTACATGTGTAATGTTAGAGCTCCATGCACAAAACAATGATGTATTTCAGTCGTGGTATAGAGCCAAACTAAGCTATATGCCCCACAAAAAGTGGTCAATGTCGGGTATCTATGTGATTCGTACCGAGAATATCGGTGAGCAATTTAGAGGCTCATTTTACTATTTGCGTGCAAGGAGAAAACTAAAAAAAGGTTTTTTTATAGACGGTCAATTGCGCCTGCGCGATAATTTTTCCAATACATGGTATCGCTCAGAAGTGGGACTTCTCTATCGAAAAAAGTGGGGTGAAGACAAGCAATACAGCATGACATTAAGGACAGCCTATTTTAATGAACGAAATCATTTGTATTTTGGCGATGTAGAGGGTTTGCGATTAAATCATTACTGGCGATTCAGAGCATTGTTGAAATATACTCTCAATGCTGCCAATGATCTGTACTTTTCAGCTGAACCATTTGTTCGAATCAATAATTTATTTCCAGAATGGAGAAGAACTTCCTACATAGTTGGGTGGGATTATGAGTTTTTGCGAAACAATATATTTAATGTGGAGTATATGTTTCAACAAAATTTTAATTCTTCTCGACTTTTTTCTTTGGCGATAGGGTATGAACATTTGATTCCTTATCTGAGTAAGAAAAAACGTAAAAAAATGAAGGAATTGAAGGGATCCATTAAAGATTTTAGAGATCGATAGGCTAATTTGCCTATCATTTACTGTTACATACCTATAATTATATTGTATAAGCTCCTACATTGTATCTTTATGCGACTATGACAAGATTTTTGGGTTTAGTGTGTTTGTTTTGGAGTTGCATATTGAGCGTTTTTGGCTCTTCAGAAGCTACTGCGCAGGGGCTAAAGCAAGCGGAGTATAAGCAATGGTTTCAAGCCAAGCTCAATGTGTTGCCCACCAAGCGACTATCTATAGCGGCAGTTTATACATTACGTACAGGTGGCCTTCTGGATCGGTTTGATGGGTCGTATTATGGAGTTCGCATGCGTTACAAACTGACGACTCGATTGTTTACCGATGTGCAATTTCGAATAAGAGATAATTTTTCGGGTACCCGATTTCGAAGCCAGTGGGGTATGAGCTATAGGATCAAGTCGATAGAAAATGTGTATACCTTTAATGCTGCATATTTTAATCAACGAAATCACTTGCAATTCGAATCGATGGATGGCTTGAATGTGGGGCATTTTTTGAGAGGAGGGGTCACCTACAAACGACGTATCAGCAAGGTTCTGGATGCATTTGGTGGGGTAGAGCCAGTAGTGCAATTGGTAAATGGTGGGATAGTGACAAGACGTGTAAATCTGGAGGCGGGATTTGACTATTTGTTGGCCAAAAATCATATTTTGAGTGTAGAGTATGCCTATAGGATGAATAGACCCGGTCAGAATGCTGCCAATTGGCATATAATGACAGTAGGGTATGAACGATTATTGGCTTTGTATTCTACCAAGAAGGGGGAGAAGTACAAGGATCTTAGAAATTCAATCAAAGATTTCAGACGGAGATAATAATAATGGTGTAGGTTGATGGGGCGAAATTCTTAGAATAACTTGTGGGTGCTGTATTCGAAGTGTATACTATTCCTTTTTTAAACCGGATAGCTTTGTCAGCTTAATATTGAAAAGGACGATGAACTGTAGCCGAGATCGCAGCGGTATCCTCTGCTTGCCTTTTGGGCAGCAGAGATACAAGCGAAGAGCTCGAAGTGGTTGATGGAGGATTAGTCGATGAGCTCCCAATTAATGATTGCGAACGAATTTTAATTTTGCCCAGTCCGTCTCGGCTTCTACGAGGCTACAGGTGCCATTGGCATAGCTGTAGTAGGCTTTGTTTCCATTGGGCAGCTCTAGTACATATCGGTTATTGCCTGCAGGTTTGATGGGGATCATTTTTTGAAATTTTTCGGAGTAGACCTGGGTATAATTAATGGGTTCGTAATAATATAAAGAAGCGGTGGTGTAATATATTTTGTGATTGATAGTGGTTGTGTTGTTGTCTTTGCTGGTTTGGGTATAAGCATGTCCGTTCCAAGTGGCAACATTTTTGACACGTACATTGCCATTGAGTGTACGATAGAGGTAGGATTTCATAAGTTGATTATTTTTGAACATTACGTCCATTTTGTCGTATACATTAATGGAAATAAGCATTTTGATATGCACATTAGATTCAAAATTAAACTGTACGATATCATTAGTGGTTATTTTATCAATACGGATTTTACCAACGGATTTATTGTCGTGAACAACTGTGTAGTGAAGCGTTTCGGCATCTACACAGATGCTCAGCATGATTAAAAGTAAGCTCACAAAGTTCTTTGTCATTCTCATCTAGTGTCTTGATGGCAAATATATACATTGGTATGGAATTCCATAATGTGAGTTCCACTTTTTGATCAATGAGTGGAAAATGCAGAATAGGAATGTATGGTATCTGTAATGTGTAAAAATAAGGCTATGGCGTGAATAAGTATTTGATTTGCTGAGCATACTTACTTTACTTTTGTACACGCAAACGAATTGCATTTCATGGCCGAGTTTACGCAAGATAGAAGTATTTATATCCGAATAATGTTTTTGATTATTCCCTCATTATTGATTGTTCGATTACTTTTTTTGCAGGTGTTTGACAGTGGAGGTTTTAAGGAAGCTGCTATGGGGCAAGCTATTTATCCTAAGAAAATTTACCCTCCCCGAGGAGTGATTTATGATCGGAATAATAAGGTGTTGATGAATAATACAATAGTGTATGATGTAGCCTTGGAACCCAAAAAAATTAATAGTTCATTTGATACCAGTCATTTTTGTAGTCTCATGTCTACTTCGGTTGCCGATTTTGACAAACAGTTTAAACGATTAATCAACAAATATGGTTGGGGACATCGAACATTAGTACTTTATCGCAACAAGTCGGCCTCTCAGGTAGCGCGCTTGCAAGAGAATATTTATGATTTTCAGGGGGTGGAATTAGTGGAGCATGCGGAGCGAAATTTTACCTACGACTGTGGAGGAAATTTTATTGGTTACATCAATGAGATTTCAGAAAAGCAGCTGGAAAAGAAAAAATATGCCTCATATGTGAAAGGAGATTATATCGGAATCACAGGTATAGAGAATGAATATGAAGAAGTGCTAAGAGGGAAGCCCGGCACACAGTACCTATTACGAGATGTAAAGCAACGCATTCAAGGTCCTTACAAAAATGGAACTTTAGATACTGCTGCGGTGCCAGGGCAGTCCTTGCATCTGCACATAGATGCCGATTTGCAAAAACTTACAGAAAGTATGCTGGCTAACAAGCTTGGCAGTGCTGTGGCTATTGATCCGAGTACTGGTGGTATATTGGCATTTGCTTCCGGCCCCACTTTCGATCCTACGTTGCTTACAGGTGCTGACAAAGGAAAGAATCTGAATAAATTACTTACAGATGCCACCAAGCCCCTGTTCAACAGGGCTATTCAAGCACAGTATCCTCCGGGATCAACATTTAAGCCTATCACAGCTTTAGTGGCATTGGACGAGGGGGTAATCAATCCCTCCTTTGGTATGGGTTGTGGTGGAGGCTATTATTCTTGTGGCAGACGAATAGGTTGTACCCACTCAGGTGGGGGACATGCTCGTGATTTGGCATATGCAATTGCCAACTCTTGCAACTCCTATTTTTGTCATATTTTTAGACTATCGATCGATGCCGCCAAACACAAATCTACCAAAATAGGCTTACAACGTTGGAAAACCTACATGAATGATTTTGGACTTGGGCATCCGGTGGGAGTGGATATCCCTTCTGAAAATGGAGGTTTGATACCTGATACTAATTATTTCAACAAAGTCTACAAAGGAGTTTGGAACTCTTGTAACATGGCCATTATAGGTATGGGACAGGGCGAAATATTACTCACTCCTCTTCAACTGGCGAATGCCATGTGTATTATTGCGAATAAAGGGTATTATTATACCCCCCATTTTGTAAAATCAATTGATGGAGATTCGACACATCAAAAGCTTCAACCCTATTTGCAAAAACATCAGGTAGCTGAAATTGCGGATTCGGCTTATGAGTATGTCAAATTAGGTATGATGTATGTGATAGAACAAGGTACCGGTCGAATCGCAAAGATTCCCGGCATAGAGGTTTGTGGCAAAACCGGAACTGCACAAAATGAACGTGTCATTGCCGGCAAAAGAGTCAAACTCCAAAATCACTCTCTGTTTGTGGCATTTGCACCTAGAATTAATCCTAAGATAGCCGTAGCCGTCATCGTAGAAAATTCCGGATATGGTGCTACTTGGGCAGGACCAATCGCCAGCTTAATGATAGAACGATACCTGACAGATACGATATCGCCCAAACGACAATATCTGGTGAAAAAAATGCAGGATGCTAAAATTATACCCAACTATACTTATATCATAGACTCAATCGAAAAGCAACAAGCCATAGAAAGAGACCGAATAAAATATATGTCCAGAGATAGTCTTCGATTCATCACTCGCCGACAGGATAGTATTCGCAAACACCAAGATTCGGTGATGGCTACTTATTACTACAAAAAACTATTTCAAAAACCGTAATTATCACGTGAGAACTTCTCAAGCCATAAAACCCGCTTCTCTATTTGAACGCATCGACTGGTGGATGGTGCTTATTTTTATATTATTGAGTGTTATAGGTGTATTGGCTATCTATTCTGTAGAGCATAGAGAGACCGATGTAGCATTTATGCTCCCCGAAAAAAACTACTCCAAGCAACTTATATTCTTGGGTGTGTCCCTACTGGTCGGAATGGTTATCCTTATCATGGATAGTAAGTTTTTTACAAATATTCCCTTTTTAGGCTATCTAATAGGTTTTATATTGTTGCTTTTGGCACTTACTCCATTGGGTAAGGGGGTAAAAGGCTCGCACTCTTGGCTCAATCTTGGTATATTAACCTTTCAGCCAGGTGAACTGATGAAGCTTTTTACCTCTTTGTCGATAGCCAAATTTTTGTCGCTGCAAGAGGTTAATTTTAATTTACTAAAGCATAGATTATACTGTGCTGCATTTGCCCTTGTTCCTTTGGTAATCATTATATTGCAAAACGAAACCGGTCTGGCATTAGTGTATTTATCTTTTTTTCTGGCTATGTACCGCGAGGGATTGCCCAATATTGTATTGATTATAGGCTTTTCTGTAATTGCACTTACCATGGCCACTTTACTGATCGACAAAAATATCCTGTTTGTCATTCTTACCGTTTTAGTATTAGCTGTTTTGTATTCAAAACGTCGCCGATTGCATCGAGATAGAGAATGGCTAATTCTGGTTGTGTCTATTTGGCTAGTCGGTATATTATTTTCTCAGGTAGCAGTACCCTTTGCATTTAAGAATGTATTGAAAGGCTACCAAGTTCAACGTATTTATACCATGATAGGCCAGGAGGTTCCAGACGAATATACTCGAGATGGCGTAGACAATAAAAAACAAAATGCATCTGAATATAATGTGAGTCAGTCCAAAATAGCCATTGCCTCCGGAGGGCTTTTAGGCAAAGGATTCATGAATGGAAGCCAAACCAAGTATAATTGGGTACCGGAGCAGAGAACCGATTTTATTTTTTGTACCATAGGAGAGCAGTTTGGATTTGTAGGCAGTAGTATGCTTATCATTACCTATATGATATTTCTGATACGTATCGTTTATATTGCTGAGCGTCAGCGATCAAAATTTAGCAGGATCTATGCATACTGTGTGGCAGGTATCTTGTTTTTTCATCTGGTTATCAATGTAGGTATGACCATAGGCATGGCACCTGTAATCGGTATCCCTCTTCCATTGATTAGCTATGGAGGTACCTCATTGCTTACATTTGCGGTACTCATTTTTATACTTATTCGCTTAGATGCCGACAGGCAGATGGTATTGCGATAATAATTATACGTATGAACATAGATATATTTCCATTATCAGAAGGCATCTTTACAATCGGACACGACAAAGTATTTCACCCTTTCGATATTCATCAAGATGTATTACATCATAGACCTAAAGGTTCTTTGCTCGTTGAAATACAACCTTTTTTGCTCAAAATGGGGCATGAGTATATTTTACTGGATACGGGGCTTGGATTCAAATTGCCCAACGGTAAACTACAAATTTATGAAAATTTAGAAAAAATCGGGATTGACTACAGGCAGATCACCAAAGTGATTCTATCGCACTTACACAAAGATCATGCTGGAGGTATATCAAACGAAGATAGCTTGGGTATCCGTTCACTCAGCTTTCCGAATGCCCGATATTATGTATGTCGCAAAGAATTTGATTTTGCATTACAAAAACAAGGGTCATCATACATCGTCGATGATTTTGAGCTTCTGAAAAATTCACCACAGACCGAGTGGCTCACTGATAAAGGATTTATTGACGAATATATCGAATATGAAATCATCGGAGGCCATTGCCCATATCATATTAGTCTTCTTGTGCGAGGTGAATATCAAACCATATTTTTTGGAGCAGATGTGGCCCCTCAGCTGAAACAATTAAAAACAAAATACGTTGCCAAATATGATTTTGATGGACAGCGTAGTATGGAATTACGACAAGAGTATGCGCGAATAGGGCGTGAGCAAGACTGGTTATTTCTGTTCTATCATGATGTGCAGCACGCTGTATCGCGTTTGTAGAAAGCAATCAACGATTCTGTGATAACAACTCGAATTGGCTATTGTTCTGGCTCTGTATTATCCTGAAGGTTGGTGAATTTTGAAGATTTCGGCTTGCATAACTTT
Organism: Chitinophagaceae bacterium; assembly: GCA_036846185.1. Lineage (GTDB taxonomy): Bacteria > Bacteroidota > Bacteroidia > Chitinophagales > Chitinophagaceae > OLB11. The sequence goes on along the minus strand of DAIUCL010000017.1, from coordinate 9,081 downwards.
GTCTCCACAAAAGTGCCACAAGCATCACGGATGACCCACGATGCCATATTCAACCCAAATAAAGCCGGTATATAAGAAATAGTTCCATAAAACGACTTTTTGAAATTAGTACCATCAGTGACTTTGATAGATTCTCTATTGGGTGTCTCATCCGAAAATACTGCCATCACACCATTTTCAATACCCTCCTTGCGCAAGCGTTTGCGAATATAATACGCAAACGGACACATATACGTTCGCGAAATATCGGCATATTGAATCCGCATCGAATCGATTTTGCCACCTGCTCCCATACTGCTGATAACTTTACAACCCCTATTTTTTGCTGCTTTTATCAAGTTTAATTTAGGTGTGATTGAGTCGATACAATCCAGTACGTAATCATACGCCTGCTCATTTACTACTCGAATCGTATCCTCCGGATTCAAGAATTGATTTATCGTCGTAAGCTCTAATGAAGGATTAATATCCATCAGTCTATCACGCATCAGCAACGCTTTACTTTGCTTCACAGTCGAATGCAAGGCAGGTAGTTGCCTATTCGTATTCGTTATATCTACCACATCACCATCCACAATCGTTATTTTGCCTACGCCTGCTCGAGCAATAAATTCGGCGGCAAAGCTTCCCACACCACCAAGACCCACAACCAATACATTCAAATTTTTCAATAATTCAATGCTATCATCGCCGATCAATAATGCTGTACGTTCCAGCCAAATGGGTGTATTTGTCATCTTGCAAAAATATCAACTCCTACATTCATTCCCAAAAAGAATAGTACATGACAAGAAAGTGCTACACACAAAATTTTACTATTTTTTGGAGCTCATCTACCCCTCACTTCTCTTCGATAGTCCTGCTTTTCACTGCTATGCCCCCTCTGTGCCGCCGGGGGCATATCCGTTGCAATCAGGGCTAAAGTTCATCGCCGCCCTATCTATCGGGCAAAACACACGTACTAAAATACGGGTAGTACAGAATGAAATCACAAAAGTAGTCAATCTATACATAACGCTTAAAGACTATATAGCGAAAAGTTAATTCAAGCAGAAGCAATATCATGGCTAGTAAGGCCGGCAATACAAATAACTCTTTGTACTGCCGAAATGAATCTACTTCAATTTTTGTTTTTTCCAACACATCAATGGATGCATACACCTTTTTCAAGGCACTATTGTCAGTAGCTCTAAAATATCTGGCACCTGTCTCTTTGGCTATTCGCTGCAATAGAGCTTCATCTATTTGCACAGGCATCTCTTGCATCACCGTATTGCCATTATTATCCATCATAGGATAAGGGGCTGTACCCACTGTGCCCACACCTATTGTATATACTTTGATCGAATACGCTTTGGCTATTTCAAGAGCCGTCACCGGATCGATGAGGCCGGCATTATTCACACCATCAGTAAGCAAAATAATAACTTTCGACTCGGCCTTGCTATCTCTGAGTCGCTCTACCGCAGTGGCTAGTCCCATACCGATGGCTGTGCCGTCTTCGAGCAGACCACTTCGTATCGCTTGTACTTGCTCCAAGAGTACTCTTTTGTCGCTAGTAATAGGACATTGCGAAAAACTCTCACCCGAAAAGATGACAAGACCGATCCTATCAGCGACCCGCTGCTGTATAAATTCTGAGGCTACTTTTTTGGCTGCCTCAATGCGATTCGGTTTGAAATCTTCGGCCAGCATACTTCCCGAAATATCCATACTAATCACAATGTCTATCCCTTCATTCAAAATGGACTCTTGAGTCAAAGTATGTTGAGGTCTGGCTAAGGCTACTATGATACATGCTAAGGCTGTATAACGAAGAAGGGGGAGGGTAAATAACAAAGCTGCTTTGCGAGAGGGTGCACCATACGAAAATATGCCGGTGCTTGATATATTCATAGCACGCTGTATCACCAAAAATCGTTGGAGCCCTATCCATAATGGTATCAATAACAGCGCCCACAGCCATGCTGGATTTGCCCAAATGATATGTTTGAAATCGGTATAAGGATACATGTTAAGGCTTTGGGGTAGTATTTAGTAAGGAATCAGCATGTCGCTTGTTTGACTTTTCAATAAAGTCTATCGTTTTAAGCATCACATCTTCATGCACTTCTTCAGAGGGTTGCCATTTGGCAAATTTTACCAAATCAGCAGGTTCCAGGATGTTTCTTACCTCTTGTCTGAATGGAGTAAGCAAACGTTGTTTTCTAAATTGTTGTACAATTTCGCTAGTTGTTTTTTCAAAACAGTCTATGCCAAATTGATGCTCCAGATACACTCGTATGATGTCTGTAAGTTCGGTATAAAACATTTTTACATCGCCTTGTTGCCAAAGCTTTTTGAGTTGAAGTGCCTGTAGGTCTTGTATGGCTTTTTCGTATGGAGTGAGTACAGGTATAGGAGTTAATTGCGGAATTATTTTCTTTTTTCTGAACTTCTGGTATGAGTATATAGTTATTGCCAAGAGCATCAATCCTACAAAAATCCAGAGGAGGATGTGCTTCCATCTTTGCCACCAGCTGATTTCGGTTTCTACTATAGGTTGTATGGGTTTGAATGGTTGGGAGGTGTCAACTATTGGTGATTTTACAACAATAGTAGACGGTGTAGATCGTTGCATATCCACTGTGTCGCCGGTAGTAGAAAGTAACGTAAAATAGAATGCCGGAGTATAGTAAGTACCACTGTCGTAGGCTGCTACAGATAATGACATTTTAATATGGGTTAACTCCCGAGATTCGGTCGTGTCAACTTTTTTTGATAACAGTTCAAAGCCCTGAAAAGAATCAGGGATTTGAGGTAGAGATAGTCTATGTAGTGAGCTATTGTATTGCAACTGATAATATAGCGGAATAGGATCGCCTATCATTACCGTACCGGGTAAGCTGCCGGTTTTTAATTCAAAGAGTTTGTCTTTTGCTGCTAGCTCCAACCCAAAGATACATGATAGGCTTATACTTAGGCAGGACACTACAGACCGTACTCGTGACATGGGGGGAAGTTTTCTCATCGTTTGCTGATTCGTCTTTTAAAAAAAAGGTGCAATTTTTGAACATAATCGTCCGTTTGAGCTATTTTAATATAATCTGCACCATTTTTATTTAATTCTGCTTTGAGTCTTTTTTCTGTTTTTGCTAAAATTTCATTTCTTTTACGAAGAGAGATTTTATCGGATGTGTCAATCCATTTTAGTTCACCTGTTTCGTAATCTCTGATTTGAAGTAGACCCACATCTACTGGCAATATCTCTTGGTTATTTGTTACTTGCACCGCTATCAGATCATTTCTTCTGCTGGCGATTCGAAGGGCGGGAGAGAAGTTCGTACATAAAAAATCGGATAGCAGAAATAGGATAGATGATTTTTTGTTTACGGAATTGGTAAATTCCAAAGCCTTGTTGATATCCGTATTGCTTCCGGTAGGAGTTATAGTAATGAGTTCACGAATAATATGTAATATGTGAGATTTTCCTTTTTGGGGTGGAATGTACTTTTCGATTTTATCACTGAATAGTACTACGCCTACTTTATCGTGATTGCTGATAGCACTGAAGGCTAGTAAGGCTGCCATTTCGGTTATTCTATTTCTGACAGATTGCTGATGGGTGCCCCAAAGGGTACTTTTGCTGACATCAATCATTAGCAAGAGAGTGAGTTCTCTTTCTTCTTCAAATATTTTGATATGAGGTTTTTTGAGTCGGGCGCTTACATTCCAGTCGATATTCCTGACATCATCGCCATATTGGTATTCTCTTACTTCGCTGAAGCTCATACCTCTTCCCTTAAATGCACTGTGGTATTCACCACTGAAGAGGTGATTGCTTAGGCTTTTGGTTTTGAATTCGATTTTGCGTACTTGACGTATGATAGCAGCGGTGTCTGATGTAGTCAACACTTCGTCTTGCGGAATGGGTGCAAGGAATTCGTGAATTTTTATTTTTAGTTTTTCAAGCAATTTTCAAATCGATTAAGGGACTTCTACTGCGTTTAGGATTTCGGATACGATCATTTCGGAGCTGATATTTTCCGCTTCGGCTTCGTAGGTGATGCCTACACGGTGACGCATCACATCCATACACACGGCTCTTACATCTTCGGGTATCACATAGCCTCGTCTGCGGATGAAAGCATAGGCTTTAGCAGCCAAGGCAAGGTTGATACTGGCGCGTGGTGATGCACCGTAGGCTATGAGTGGAGTGAATTTTTTGAGCTGGTATTTGTCCGGCTGTCGGGTGGCGAATACGATATCGAGTATATATTTTTCTATTTTTTCGTCCATGTATACTTCCTTCACGAGTTGTCGGGCTTCGATTATTTCGTGTGGTGATACCACTGCAGAGGCTGACGGGAAATGGCTGGGGTTGATATTTTGTCGTATGATGAGTCGTTCTTCTTCGAGCTCTGGATAAGATACGACTACTTTGAGCATAAAGCGATCTACTTGGGCTTCGGGTAGTGGGTAGGTTCCTTCTTGTTCTATAGGATTTTGGGTGGCAAGTACGAGGAAGGGTTCTTCGAGTTTGTAAGTTTGGTCGCCTATAGTGACTTGTTTTTCCTGCATAGCTTCGAGTAGGGCGGATTGGACTTTGGCTGGGGCTCTGTTGATCTCGTCGGCTAGGACAAAGTTGGCAAATATGGGGCCTTTTTTGACTTGAAATTGGTTGCTCTGTTGGTTGTAGATCATGGTACCTAGTACATCGGCAGGGAGTAGGTCGGGTGTGAATTGAATGCGGGAAAATTGGCCTTGGATGGCTTGAGCGAGTGATTTGATGGCGAGGGTTTTGGCTAGCCCCGGTACTCCTTCGAGAAGTACGTGTCCCTGAGCGAGTAGGCCTATGAGTAGGCGTTCGGTCATGTAGCGTTGTCCTACGATGGATTTGGACAATTCGTTCATGAGGATTTCTATGAAGGTACTTTTTTGATTTATTTTATCATTAAGGTATCTTATATCACTGCTTCCGTAATCCATTTGATATGTTGTTTTGAGGTTCAAAAATAGTCTTTGGATGAAAGCTTTGCAGTTAATGTTTTTAAAAAATCGATATTTGTTTAACCCGGATTTTGGGATAGTATGTTTTGTTGAATGGCAATACACCAAAGAAATAGATGTTTTTGTGAATAAAACCTAATCGCTTATATGGAGCATGTACAAAAGCAAGTGAAATGATTGATCTATCAGGCATTTTGATTTGTAATGGGTTGTTTATTGTTTATGTTGGGTTGATAAGATCCTGTAGGTTTTTCAGTCGGGATAATTTGATTTGTTGGGATTGATGAAAAATGATTTTGTCGTTGAGAGGCTGCCGTGCCTGGAGGGCGCCGAGGTACGAGGCGGTGCGAAGTGCAGCGAAGCACGGGAGCGAGAGCGAACCCCGTAAGGGACGGAACTTGGATGAGTTGTGATATGGGATGATAGCCCCAAGCCTTGAATATGTATTGCGAGGCTATGTTCGCTAATATCAGTGTTGTGAGATGTTGATTGATAAAGAGAGGTATCGGCCAGGCATGGAGCGTCCTACTAATGTTTGATATTGGTGATTTAGAATGTTGTGGAGTATGATGCCACTTTGTATTTGATAGGTTTTGTGCTGAAATAGGTGTTGGGCATGTAGGTTGTGAATGGAAAATGGAGGAAGCCATTGGCTTTCGTCGGTTGTGATAAAGCGGTATCCTGTGTATTGATAAGTATAAAGTAGTCGGAATGGGTGTAAGGTGAGTTCGGGATTGAATCTGAGTTGGTAGCGAGGTGTATAGGGTATTTGTCGGCCTATGGATAGGTCGTATGGAATATTGCTTGCCTGGGTGGTGGATAGTGTGTAGGCGTAGTGTATGTGTAGGCCGAGTGCTCGTGAAGGAAGGGGAAGAGAGGAGTGTGTATGGAATTGATATCGGAGGGTGGTCATGCATTCTATGCCTCTGCTGTGAACGAGTGCTATATTGTGGGGAGTGAGGATGGCATTGCCATACCATAATATCCAGTCGCGTACACTTCGGTAGTAGTGAGCTATGTCGGCTTGTATGCTGATTTTTTGTGTGGGGATATGTTGAAGTAGGATACCATTTTCTATGTTGAAGCTATGCTCGGGTTGCAAAGTGGGGTTTCCTCCTGGGTCAAAGTATAGTTCGTTGAGGGTGGGGATTCTGTAAGCTTTGGTGAGACGGCTGTATAAGGTGAGTGGCTGTGTGAGTAGGTATTTGGCTTGTAAGGTTGCGGATAGTGGTGGTGATTTTAAATAATTAATTTCGGTAGTAAGGGAGGCGTTGATGGATAAGTTATTGATGATACTATCGTGTTGGTACATTAATGAGAGTATGGCTCTGTTGAGTGTGGCTTTTTGGGTCAACAGGGTACTATGGATATACTGTGCTTTGAGTTGGAAGTGTTGGTGTTTGTTTTTTTGATATTGGATGTAGAAGGTACTGGGTAGCTGAAGTGAAGGATAGTTTCGGAAGAGTTGGATGACGGAGTCGGCATAGTGATAGTTTTCCCAAATGAATGCACTATGGATGCTAAGTTGGACAGCTTTGTTTGTTGGTGAGAGGTGTATACCGAATTGTTGCCTTATGGCGCGACTTGATTCGTGCCTGTTGACATGGGATTCAAAGCTAGCGGGTGGGATAGATCGGTTGGTAGATTGGATCCAAGTATCGGATTGGAATAATTTATTTTTAGAGAAATTAGCATAAAGGGTATTGGTTAAATTGAGTTGTTGGCTTGATGCATTATTGAGGGTGTCTTGTAGTTGTGTGTCGGGGTTATAAAAAGTGAATTTGTTTTGCCCTCTAAGTAGTTGTATTGAGGTGGTATTAAGAATTTTTTTGTTGCTAACTTTGTGGCTGGCTGTTATGTAATGGTTGTGTACGCTTTCGTATTGATAACCTAATTTTATATTTTTGGCATTTTGAAAAGTAGGTTTAGTTGAAGATAACAATATAGCACCTGATACGTTGCCTGCTTCTTCGGATGCAGAATATTGAATATTTACTTGATCGAACAAGGCTATCGGTATTGCGGCTATATCGGTGATGCCGGTGGTTGCACTGTTGATAGCGACTCCTTGCCAAAGGATTTGTGTTTGAGCACTCGAGCTTCCTCTGATACTGATAGTGCTCATATTGCCTAGTCCGTAATTTTTTACAAATACGTTGCTCTGAGCGCTAATAAGTTCAGATAGGTTTGAGAGTTGATAGTGAGATAGTACAAGTGAGTCGATATTTTGGATTGTCGGTTTTAGTAGTTTTTTTTTGAGGCTTTTTATGTAGATATCTTTTACTATAATATTTTGATGTGAGCCTGAATCTACTTGAGCTTGAGTACGGAGTAGTGAAAGGAATAAACAAACTGTCAGTAATATTCTCATTTAAATAGGAAATAATTTGCGCCTATGCCGGCTTGGTAGGATTCAATTAGTTTCCCATTACCATCATAATGAAAAATACTAGACTGTTGGGTAAAACCTTTAGGGTCGGATAGATATATACTTCCATCATAAGGATGCAGACCATAAGCCCAGAAGTAGGAATTGGCTGCGGAGGGGATATATGCTTGTAGAGGTAGGCTAGTGGCTGATATGGACATACGATATAGACCATTATTGCCGGCACCGCCTTGATAATTGACTTGTATGAAGTAAAGTGTATCTTTTAGACGATTAGTGTTTAGTCTGATAGGGTCTGCTTGTTCTTCAAATTGAAGACTAAGGCTCACTTCATCACTATCAGGGTTGAGGCACGACAGTATAGACGTTTTTTTTTGAAATTTATTACCAGAGAGTATCCAAATTTTATTGTTTCTGTCGCTGCAAATGCTGTGTGAGGCACGGCCTGGCAAGGGAATGAGTTTGTTGAGTGTGTGTGAAGGGAGATTGATTTTGGCTATACTACTGGCAGCGCTATCCCAAAGGGTGATATAGACACTATTGTTGTGCAGGAGCATCTGCTCAGGGTTTTTGTAGGGGAGCAAGATAGAGTCTGCAATAGAATAATTTATTAGGTCAAGGATATATACTTTGTTGGTATACATAGAACTAACGTACGCTAGCTTGGATGACACAATCAATAAGTTTCTAGGGAATGGTATAGATGAAATAGTGTGAAGATGTTTGAGGTTGGTGGTGTCAACAATGATAATTTTCGAAGAATTATTTACCAATATGAAGTAATTGGCATCATGTTGTACTATCTGTTGAGCTACATCTCCCAGTTTGGTGTTGTTTTTGTTATGGTACAAATTATTTACGATGCTTTTTAGCTTTGGGTTGATAAACGATAGTTCTGCGTTATTTATGCCATAAGCGCCTTCGTTGAGAACAAGTACACCGTTGTCGGAATAAGTAGTATTGGATGACTGAGAGTTAGGAATGTCTTTTACACAGGCAAAGTGTAAACTAATCAGGAAGAAGTATAAGAGGTATTGAAGACTTCTTACCATTTGTAAAACATTTTGCGAGTAAAAGCTAAGTCGTTTGTAAGACAAATACAATAGATACCACTAGCAAGTTGGCTAATATCTATTTTGGAGCTGTAAGGAAGAGATTTCAACAAGCGGCCATCCACGCTGTATATATTGATTTTGGTGTATTCATCATGGCACTGAATATGAATATAGTCGGAGGAGGGATTGGGCGATAGTACTACAAGATCATCTATTGGGGTAATAACATCAGTTTGCAAAGGGTAGTGGGTATGTATGATTCCTATGGCATCCAAATCAAATCCACCGGTGGGGAAATCGGTAGGAAAAGGATCATTGATGATTCTCCCTTCGCTGTCTCTTTGATTGAAGCCGGGTAGTATAGAGCCTGTAACATCAATAATGCGAATGAAATGAATTTGTTGTACATCAAGTCCCGGCTCATCTTTGACTTCTTCTAGGTCGAATGGCGTGCCCCACATAGCCACATATTTGCCTGCTAAGTTGTGGATTTTTTCCGTATTCACATACTCTCCGGTACCTGCAATTTGTGCTGTAGTGTCCAGATGGCTAATCGAAGCGAATCGAATAAAGTTAATACCATCACTACTTACCTCCACATGAGCAAATTCTAAATAGGCTTCTGTAGAGTCGGGCGGATGTCTAAAT
>DAIUCL010000016.1:0-23706 GCA_036846185.1 Chitinophagaceae bacterium | reverse complement strand
TTCTCAAAGTGAATTTTAATACCGGTCTCTATCACCAGCTACCATCATACACTACTCTTGGCTTTCGCAATACACAAGGCCAATACCTCAATCGCAACAATGGCCTTCGCTACATCCAATGTGCCCATTGGGTAGGAGGACTCGAATACAGCACTACCAAAAATAGCAGATTCACCATCGAGTCGTTTTACAAAAATTATAACCTATACCCCCAAAGTACCACACGCGGATTATCCCTAGCCAACGAAGGTGGCGACTTTGGCGTAGCAGGCAACGAAGAAGTGCGTTCTATTTCCACCGGTCGCAGCTATGGGCTCGAGCTCTTTGCACAACAAAAACTTTATAAAGGATTCTACGGTCTACTCGCTGTCACCCTTTTCCGCTCCGAATTTAGCAATATCACCGGCCTCGTACCCAGCAGTTGGGATCAGCGATTTATTATCAACCTCACTGCCGGCAAAAAACTCAAACGCGACTGGGAAATCGGCGCCAAATTTCGCTACACCGGTGGCCGCCCTTACACTCCCTTCGATACCAGCCTCAGCGCCCTTGTCAATGTATGGGATGTGATGCAAATGGGACTTCTCGATGTCAGTCGTATCAACCAAAACAGACTTCGCAGCAATCACCAATTAGACTTCCGTATCGACAAAAAATACTTTTTCAAACGATGGAATCTTAATCTCTATTTCGACGTACAAAACGCCTATGTGTTTCAATCGCAACTACCGGATATACTCACCGTACAGCGCGATGCAGCAGGTAATCCACTACCTGTCAACGGTTCCACTCCTCCCCGCTACCAGATACAGCTCCTCCCCAACACCTCAGGCACCCTCTTACCCACCCTTGGTATTATCATAGAATATTAGTTTCAACCCGGATTTTGCAGTTGGGATTGTAGTGAGAGAGCAAAATGCGATAAATACAAGTGTTTGAGAAGATTTGTTTAGCAGAAGGTTTAGAAAGCTATTTCAATGATAAAAAATCAAGCAAACGCTTGTATTTGAAGTCGTACCAATTCTAATTTAAAAAAAAGTAAGACTTTTTTTAAATTTTAGAGTGGTAGATGCCGATGTTAAACCCATTAAGTTTAATGAATTCGAAATATATGAATCGGTACAGTTTACTCTCGTTATAAATTTCGACTGCAAAATCCGGGTTGAAGATCAGGGGCTGTCATCGCACTACCCTATTCCTCTTCGATCCGTCCCTTTCGGGGTACGCTGTCGCTCCCGTGCTTCGCCAAAGCTTCGCACCGCCTCGTGCCTCGGCGCCCTCCAGGCACGGCAGCCTCTCAGCTACAGCTCCCTGTTCAGCGGTTCCGGCGAGTATAGTATCGAGGTCTTGAATAGCAATTCAATATTAAATTTTACGATTTCGCATACTATAGCTGCCAATACCACTACTCTCCTCCCAGCATCTCCATAGCCTTATAGTAGCGGTACGACACTTCCTTCCAGTTTACAACTTGCCATATAGCTTGCAGGTAGTCATTACGTTTGTTTTGATACTTCAGGTAGTAGGCATGCTCCCACACATCTAAGCCCAATATGGGTATCCCCCTCACAGGCGAAATATCCATAAGGGGATTATCCTGATTAGGTGTAGAACATACCTGAAGTTTACCTTGCTGATTGACAATTAGCCAAACCCACCCAGAGCCAAAACGAGTAGCACCTTGCTTATTCATTTCAGCTTTCATAGCATCTACACTTCCAAATGTAGCAGTGATATCCTGCTCCAGATCGGGCGACATACGCAATCCTTTATCGGGGCTGAGTACAGTCCAGAATAAGCTGTGATTATAATGCCCTCCGGCATTGTTACGAACAGCATCGCTATAGTTCGATACCTGAGCCAGTAATTGTTCTAGCGATTTAGTCTTATCCTCGTCCGAGAGTGCGTTATTGAGATTAGTTACGTACGACTGATGGTGTTTGATATAATGAATCTCCATAGTAGCCGCATCGATATACGGCTCTAATGCTTTGTAGTCGTAAGCGAGTTTGGGTAGCGTATGCTGTGCTTCCATTCGCACATAAAGGGCACATAATAGGCCAATAGTGAACATCCACATTTTCATAATACATGTGTTTTAGTATAGCACAAAGATACGTGTACTAGCTAAGATGATACGTGAAATTATCTTATGCAAATGTACACTGCGGCTAGGCAATGAACGTGGTGTACCATGCGCCAGGGATTGCAGCGGAAAGCCCGCATACCGTGAGGCCATAAGCCGATACGGGAGAGGACTTGCAGCGGAAAGCCCGGCGGCGGGAACGTAATGTTCATCGTAAACGCAAAGATGTTTTCCCGCCGAGGCGCCCAAAACCATGCATTCGGGGCATAAAAAAAACCACCCTAAAGGTGGTTGTGTGCCCAGAACAGGAATCGAACCTGCACTCCCTTGCGAGAACAAGATTTTGAGTCTAGCGCGTCTACCAATTCCGCCATCTGGGCTCAGGGCTGCAATGATACAACAGTTTTTACTTTTCAGCAATAATTTTTTGTACTTATTGCTGGTCTGTTTTCTCCCAGTCTTTTAATTTCTTATCGAGTCCCTCATTCATAGAATGTAACAATTCTTCCACATCACTATACAGATCACCCAGTAGTGGTGTGTAGGTTGAAACAAACTCGATAGTGCCGGGAGCTATAGGCGCCAAATATGTATAGGTTCTGGACTGAGAGGACACATCAGGGCCTAGCAATTTGCTGTTGCTGCCTAGCCACAGCAGCGTACTGATCACCATAGCTGCTATACCCATGTAAAGTAGCGCACCACTTACCCGGTTGATCCAGCCTAAGGCGATTTTGTCTAGTATTTTTTCGATCCACTTTACGACTAAGCGTATGAGCAATATGCTACTGGCAAATAAGAGTATAAAGGAAATTAGCAGTGTATAACTACCCGTAAGCAGTTGTTTTTGGAATAGTATTTGCGCCAGATAATGAGAGAGCTTGAGTGATACAAACAAGGCTACTATCAGTGCCAACACTGAAAAAACAGCCCACAAAATACCTTTTTGCCAGCCTCTAAAAGCTGCAAAAAATAACAGCATCATAAAAATTGCATCTAGAATCATATGGCTATTTATTAGGAGCCGAGCAAGGTTTTGACCATTGCAGAAATAGCTTTACCATCGGCAGTTCCCGCCAGTTGTTTAGTAGCCACCCCCATCACTTTGCCCATATCGGCAGGGGTGGATGCTCCCACCTCAGTTATGATAGCTGTGAGTGCATCTTTCAGTTCTTGTTCAGAAAGTTGTTTGGGTAAAAACTTCTCTATTATTTCGAGTTCTTCACGTTCTTTTTGCGCCAAATCTTCACGTTGTTGTGCTGTAAATACCTCTAGTGAATCTTTACGTTGTTTGGCTAATTTTTGTAAGAGTTTTTGTTCGTCATCGCTAGTTAGATCGCTTTTCTGACCATCAGCGGTTTTAGCAAGTAGAATGGCCGATTTTATAGCACGGAGTGCACGAAGGGCGGCTTCATTTTTGGCAAGCATAGCTGCTTTCAATTCTGTCATGATTTGTTGTTCGAGCGACATAGTGTATATATATTTAATGTTCTACAATTGATTTTTTTTCATTTCCTCTTCCATTTTCTTTTTGAAATCGAGCGAAAATTTACGAATTTCTTCGGCAAGTTCGGTTTGATTGGTAGCACGCTGATAGGTATCTGCCATAGTCATCATAGTTTGAAAAAAGAAATCGTTCATTTCATCTACCATCATTTTTTTGGTCCAGAGGTCGATACGGAGTGCTGCGTTTTCTTTGAGATCCCAAATGCTAAGCATAAAAGCTTTGGCTTCGGTAGGATTAGGTACGCCACCTTCGGCCGCTTGCCAGTGGATGAGTTCGGGTACTTTATTTTCGTCGAGTGTGACGTGGAGATTGATAGATGACTGTGCCATAAAGTGTATTTAGGCTTGCAAAGTAAAGGCATATATCATGAAAATACCGCTTCGTGATTAAAATCTTGGGCAACCATAAGTTTGATTTAAGCCACCCGACTTGGTGTAGTTGCCCATCTTGATCCATGACAATTCAAAGGCACCCATGCCACTATTGGCTTGAGCCATTTGTGAGATGGTATGATCGTAGCTAAACATGATTCGATGTGTACCAAATTTATAACCTGCTGCTGCGATGACGGCATCCTTATTGCGTACAAAGCCTCCTAGAATAAGCTCATTGGCTTCGAGGCTGGCGGCACCATCCATGTTGATATTGAATAATGAACCTACGACGAGTTCACTTGCTTTTTTCTGACGAGTATAGTAGAATGAGGGGTTGATGATAATCAAATCGGTAGACTTGTATGTGATATCGATATTGGCAATGGGTCTGAGTCCCCGCTTTACAGACATTCCGTAGAATGACTCTACGGGTTGGTTGATATGCATAGCTCCTGCGCTGAGCTTGACATATAAATTGTTGTTGTTGTAATAGGCGAAGTTCATTCCAGTCGATAAGTCGAGAAAAGATGTACTTTGTCGTGAGTAGGTTTCTTGATTGTCGATATTTCGGTTGAAGGAAAATTCATCCCACTGCACATCAAAGGTAAGTTTGCTAAAGTCTACACTTCGTTGATTGTGCGAGGCGGCCATACCGAGTGATAGGCTCATATTATCGTTGAGCAACACATGGTAAGCCAAGCTGGCTTGCACTTTGGTAAGCGATAAACTTCCGGCTCCGGCTACATCTCTCCAAAACGATAGACCGGTGCCTATCCAGCTAGTCTCCCATTGATTTCGCATCAAGCCGAAATCAGCAAAGCCGCTGAGGGTATTGTAGTTAACAGGGACAGTAGCCCATTGATTACGAAATTGAGCTCCGGCTCTCCAATCGTTGTTTTGGAGCAATGCTGTATTGGCCGGATTAAGAAGCATAGGTGCATTGAAGTATTGCGAAAAATGCAAACCCTGCCCCCAAATAGCTGTTGCTGAAAACAACATGACAGACAGTGTATTTATGAGATGTTTCATATGGGTATATTTACCGAATTTCTTGTTAGCGTAATAATGTTATGTTGCCTGATTTGAATGCTTTGGTACCATCAAAGAAGATGACATCGAGGGTGTATCCATACACCTCCATTTCTTGTAAGGTTCCTTTGTAATAACCATCCCATCCATCCGATTTGTTGAAGCTTTCAAATACCTTCTCACCCCATCTGTTGAATATTCTGAAGGTCATTTTGTCGATGCCATATCCTTTCACAAATACTTTATCATTGATACCATCTCCATTGGGCGAAAAACCGGAGGGTACATCCACCAAAGGAATGACTATACCTCGCACTGCTTTGCATTGTGTATCTACGCAGCCGTACTGATTGGTGACTGTGAGGCATACATTGTAAGTACCATCTTTGTCATAGACTTTCGTTACATCTTTGTCGGTAGAAGTACTGCCATCTCCAAAGTCCCAAAAGTACGTGGTAGCACCTATGGACTGATTAACAAACACATTGGGTGTATTGGGTTCGGGTGGATTCGGAGTCCATGTAAATTCGGCTATGGGAGATGGGAATACCGTTATTGTTTTAGAACTGGTATCGAATAGATTACAGGTATTAGGATTACCGGATACCAAAAACACGGTATACGTACCTACGGTAGTATAATTATTAGAAGGATTGGCTAAGCCGGAGGTATTGCCATCGCCAAATACCCAATTCCATGTGGTAGCATTGCTCGACTGATCCACAAAATTGATGAGTGCCGGTGCGCATACAGAGTCAGGACAAGTAAATGCAGAGGTAACAACATTGACACTAAAATCAACTACTTGCGATACAACGGAAGGACTGTTACATGCATTAGTATCCGTAATAGTAAGTGTGATCGTATAGGTACTAGCCGTATTGTAAACCTTATTGGGTGGATTCGCGCCGGTAAAACTTGTACCATCCCCAAAATCCCATTGATAAATCACATTAGGACCAAATGGGTTAGGAGTGCTCGTACTTGTATTGGTAATACTTACAGAAAATGGCCCGCAACTATCCACTTTAAATACATTAAAAGCAGCATTAATTTGATCATCTTTCACTACAATAGTGATATAGGCCGTATCGCTGGTAGCAGTACAACCATTGGGATTGGAAGCAATAAGCGTCACTTGAAATGTGCCGGCACTCGTATAGGTATGCGATGGCGACGTAGCATTTGATACCGGCGAGCCATCACCAAAATTCCATACATAGTTGGTAGCACTACTACTATTATTAATAAAATTAACTGCAAAAGGTGCACATCCTGAAGACGGCCCGGCCAAGGCCGCTTGTGCATTGGGATTCTGTAACTGAAAATCGATTTTGACAGCACCCAGATTACAATTCAGACTACCATTGACCGTAGACAAACTGCCCGGTGAAGTAGGAAACAACTGACTACCGCCACAAGCAGCACAAATTGCCTGGTAGATAACACCATTCGGATCAAAACGACTAGTGCCACCATCCACATGTTCACCTCCACCTCCTACAAGTCCATTCTGTCCAAAATAACTAGCATAAAGCAAATTTTGAAAATTCTTACTGAGTACGATAAAATAAAAATCAGCGCCATCTGTAGTGCTCTGCAATGCTCCCGGCGTGATAGGCATGCCAAAGGTATTGCCGGGATTACCGCCGGTAGCACCACCCCACCCCGACACATACACACTACCACACTTATCAACCAGAAAGGCCACGGGCGAAATATTGGTCGTAACCGTACTACCATTGCCATAAACAGTAGAATGAAGTATAGCATTCAGATTACTATTGAGTTGCGTGATGAATTGTGCACTTCCAGGTACCGAATACACACCTGCCGTAACCGGATAATTCGCTCCCATTGTTTGCCCCATTACATACACTCTATTGCTATCATCGGTCTGCACACCATACACCTGATCATAGGCGCCGGTACCTATGAAAGTGCCGGCCATAAGCACTTTGGTTGTCAGATTAAACTTCAATAAAAATCCATCTATACTGCCCATATAGGAAGGATTGAGTGTACCCTGGCTCACAGGGAAATTGGGACTTTCTGTACCGCCTGCCACATACAATATATTGGGATTTGCTTTATCAAGTGACAACACATAACAAGCATCATTAGCACTACCTCCCCAATATGTACTCCACAGCATATTGGAGCAGGTGGGATTCAATTGGAATATCACACCATCTTGTGCACCGGCTAGGGTGACTTGATTCGGCCCTACCAAAGGAAAGTTTGAGGAAGATGTACTAGCCGCTACCAATATATTGTTGTTGGCGTCTACAATCACTTCCGAGCGAGAGTCATCGCCATAATTGTGTTTAAGGCTGAGTAGATTTACATAAACCGGTGTTATATTTTCACCATCAGGACCCGAGCCCCCTATGTAAGTCCCTCCGAGCAATGCAGTACCTGCATTGTTGAATTTAACGACAAATATGTCGCCATTTCCATTGTAGGTTGGATCGTATGCCGTAGCGGCCGTTATCGGAAAATTGGACGAATAAGTTCTACCTACCACCACCAGATTATCATTATTATCCACAACCATACTATGAGGCTGATCATTGTCCAGCCCACCTATATAGGTAGAGTATATCAATGCACTACCGGCAGCATTTATTTTAGAAATGCTCGCATCACAGCCAAATGCGCCACCACTGGCGCCACCACCGCCAAATGTAGTCTGAAATGCACCCACACTGGTTGGATAACCTATGCCTCCCGATATCCCCCCGGCATAAAAATTGCCCAAGGTATCGTAAGTAGCGGTAAAGCCCCAATTGTCAGCGGTAGAACCCGTTAGTGTAGAAAAAATCAATACAGGATCTATAATCAAAGGTACACTTTTATCATATCCCTTAGGTGTTCGGTACGACAACATGTTGCCATTCAATACATACACACATGGCACTTCTTTTTTCTCCCCATTTATATACTGATAAGCATAAGGTGCTGTTTCGATATTCTCACCTACACTCGTCTTTATCTTCAATTTTCCCTTATCGAGCGACATTTGCTCCACTCCACTATATTTGACCTTTATAGTTTGCAAATCAGCCCCTTGATGAAGTATGATATCGTATTTGATATTCCCTTCACTGGAGTATACATGCAAATCGACTTTCGGATAAATATTTTTATAATCCACTACCAGCGACGGATAAATGTTTGATTTCCAGCGGCTAGGATCCTGATCCAAATAGTAGTTGTAATAATGTTTTTGCTTTTTGCTGGCAGTAAGCACAGGATTAGTAGTCGCTCCTACAAATTCCATATCATATGAGTGATAACGAAAAGTTTTATTACCAGCCCCCGACAAGGAATGCAACTCCTGACGTATTTCATGAAACGACTTTTCGAGCTGTACGATCCTGAAACCATTGCTACGCAAATAAAAATCACCATGCTGCGCCGTACCCTTGTACAAAAAGTCACCTTTCCATTGCCCCTCGTTTTTGACATACTCCACTGGCAATGATGCAGAATGATTGTGAGCCATACTTTTTTGAAACAGCATTACACTGCCCAAAAGAAGCATTACGAATATAAATTGTTTCACGAGCAAATAATTTTGATAGTAAATGTACGAGATACATTGTGAATCTCAATATCCAATAGACGAAAATTTATAGAATTGGGTTAGCCCACTAAAATAATTGACAATTAGATGTACCTTTGCTAACCATACAAACAACTATTTTTATGCTCAAAACAGGCAATCCCATAGTCAGTATCTACACCGAAATGACTCCCAATCCGGAGACCATGAAATTTGTAGCCAACAAATTATTATACCCCAGCAAAAGCATCGAATTTCAAAACGAAACCGCCGCTGCGCCTTCTCCTCTAGCCAAAGAGCTCTTTGGATTCCCCTTTGTCAAAGGCGTATTCATAGCCAGCAATTTCATCACCCTCACCAAGACACCCGACACAGACTGGCACGATGTGATACCCAGCTTACGCGAATTTTTAAAAGAATACCTCGAAGAAGGTAAAACTGTCATTAACGAACATGAAATACAGACCAAAGAAGACCAAATCGTACTCTCAGAAGACACCGATGTAGTAGCTCGTATCAAAGAACTCCTCGAAAACTACGTGAAGCCGGCTGTTGAAATGGACGGTGGCGCCATCGCTTTCAAAAGCTATAATGACGGCGTCGTATCACTCATCATGCAAGGCTCTTGCAGTGGTTGCCCATCCTCTATGATCACACTCAAATCCGGTATAGAAGGTATGATGAAACGCATGATACCCGAAGTAAAAGAAGTCGTAGCCGAGGCCAATTAATTCTTTCTCCCAAAACAAATTCCCGTTCAAAATCCTCTGTAACAAAGAGGATTTTTTTTGGGGCACGCACGGCTATCCGCTGCGAGTCCTCGTATTCCTGTGGTTTTTTCTACGCAGCACAAGTAGCTTCCTGTGGTCGCTCTTGTGCCACTCGAAAAAAATCCACAGCAATACTGTGGGCTCTTCGCTACTATCCGGCTGCCGGCCAATGTACAGCACCTCATCTCAAAATAACATACCATCTACACAATTCTACTTCAAGTACTACTGCTATAAATATAAAACTACTTTCAGAAACTTAAAAGTTTTTTTTACTTACCACACTAAGTACTTTTGCTACATATCATGCAGTCCTTATCGCAACAGCAACGCCTATTACAAAAATTGTCGCCACAACAGATTCAACTCATGAAACTGTTGCAAATACCTACTGCCCTGCTCGACGAAAGAATTAAAGAAGAACTCGAAGAAAACCCCGCCCTGGAACTAGATAAAGAAGACAATGACGAAAAATTGCTGCAAGAAAAAACAAACGAAGAACTCAAAGATGAATTCTCCTCTGAAGACAACGATGACTACGTAACAGATGATGATACGCTCAGCGACTACGACCGTATCGATATATCAGAATATGTAAAAGAAGGCGATGATGAAGATGCCGACTACAACTTCCGACAAGAAGGCTACGTAAGCGATGACGACGACAAACCAGGCTATCAACCCACTTTTGAAACCTCCTTTTTCGAACAAATGTTGATGCAAATCAACGAAATGAACCTCAACGAAAAAGAACAAGTTATAGCCGAGTTCATCATCGGCAGCCTCGACGACGATGGCTACCTCCGCCGCGATATCCCCTCTATAGTAGACGACTTAGCATTTCGACAAAACATACAAGCTACACACACCGATATCAAAAAAATACTGTCGCAAATTCAAGACCTAGAGCCCGCTGGTGTAGCAGCATCCAATTTGCAGGAATGTCTTTTGCTACAACTACGTCGAAAAGAATCCAGTGTCAATATCATCTATGCCATCAAGATACTTGAAAAATTCTTTGACGAATTTACCAAAAAACACTACGAAAAAATACAAAAAGCTCTCAGCTTGTCCGATACTGAACTCAAAGAAATCATACAGATTATCATTAAACTTAATCCTCGCCCCGGATCTGTATTTAGCCAGCACAATAAGGCCGAAACCTTTATCATTCCTGATTTTTTAGTGTACAATCAAAATGGACAGTTGGAATTACAACTCAATCAACGCAATGCACCCGACCTC
The DNA here is from genome assembly GCA_036846185.1 of Chitinophagaceae bacterium. Lineage (GTDB taxonomy): Bacteria > Bacteroidota > Bacteroidia > Chitinophagales > Chitinophagaceae > OLB11. The sequence continues at coordinate 13,127 of DAIUCL010000016.1, read as the reverse complement.
AGAGTAAGTGCAACCTTCAGAGAGATGCTACGCGACTATGACAAAGGTGCCAAAAAAGATCAACGCCAAAAAGAAGCAGTGCTCTTTATCAAACAAAAAATAGATTCTGCTAAATGGTTTATCGATGCAGTCAAACAACGTCAAGACACCTTGATGCTGACCATGACTCGCATCATGAATCTTCAAGAAGAATTCTTCCTGACCGGCGACGAAACCCAACTCAGACCTATGATTCTTAAAGATGTAGCCGACCGCACTGGCTTGGATATCTCTACCATATCCAGAGTAGTGAATAGCAAGTTTGTACAAACAGAGTTTGGCACATTCAAACTAAAATATTTTTTTTCAGAATCTCTTTCGACAGAGTCTGGTGAAGAGGTATCTACCCGTGAAGTAAAAACAATACTTCATGATGTGATCCGTGATGAAGACAAGCGCAATCCTCTCTCGGATGAAAAATTAACAGACATCCTCAACGAAAAGGGGTATAATATTGCTCGACGTACCATAGCCAAATACAGAGAACAACTAGGATTACCCGTAGCACGGCTACGCAAAGAAATTTGATTTATGCAATGGATATCCTGTGATAGATGACAGCGTTATGCTACTAGTCGACATTTTGAGAGTACGCCAGCAACTTGCAGCTAAGTATCAAAGTTCCAAACATACATTTTTGGGCTCTGTAAAGAATCGAAGTGCATCCCAACCACCTTCTCTACCCACACCACTATTCTTCACTCCACCAAATGGAGTTCTTAAATCTCGTAGCAACCAACAGTTGAGCCATACTATACCACTTTGAATTTGCATTGCCACTCTATTCGCTTTGGAGATATCTTGTGTCCACACACTAGAGGCCAGTCCATAGTCACTGCAATTGGCTAATGCGATAGCTTCTGCTTCGGTATCGAATGCTTGAATAGTCACCATCGGCCCAAATATTTCTTCCATATTAGTGCGGCATTGGGCACCCAGCCCTTCTACTATAGTAGGGGCGATGAAGTAGCCATTGGCACAGCGACCGGGTACTTCTACAGCATGGCCTCCCAGCAAGATATTGCCCCCCTCGGCCTTGGCCAGTTCGATACAGGAGAGTATTTTTTCATAGTGCATTTTGCTTACAACAGCACCCTGCTTTGATTCGGGCAGGAGCGGATCCCCTACGGTGAGCTTAGCTGCATTGGCCACAAATTCTTCTTTGAACTTTTGATAAACACTTCGCTGCACGAGTATACGACTTCCACAAAGGCATATTTGCCCTTGGTTGGCAAATGAACTTTGTATCGTGGTGCGCATCATTTTGTCCCAGTTGCAGTCTTCAAATATGATATTGGGGTTTTTGCCTCCCAGTTCTAGGGATAGTTTTTTAAACATAGGGGCTGCTACCGAGGCGATGTGCTGACCGGCACGTGTGCTACCGGTAAAGGATATGGCTTTGATCGCAGGGTGGGCTACGATGGCACTCCCGCAAGATGGGCCATCACCATGCAATATATTGAGCACTCCGGCAGGCAGCCCTGCTTCAGTACAAATGTGACTAAGAAGGTAAGCAGTGAGAGGTGTTACTTCACTGGGTTTGGCGATTACACAGTTACCGGCAGCCAATGCAGGAGCTATCTTCCAGGAGAATAGATACAGGGGTAGATTCCATGGAGATATGCACCCTACGATACCAATAGGTTGCCTCATGGTATAATTGACAGCAGTATCTTCCATGATATGACTCTCGGTGGAGAAGTGCATGATACCTGTGGCAAAAAATCGAAAATTGGCGGACGCACGTGGTATGTCTACCCGTTTGCTGAGCGATAATGGTTTGCCATTGTCTGTGGTTTCGGCGAGGGCAAATTCATCTTGATATTGATCTATGAGATCGGCTATTTTATTGAGGATAGCAAAACGCTCTTCGGGCTTTGAATGTTGCCAATGTGGTAAAGCCTGACGAGCAGCAGCTACAGCGTCTTCAACGTCTGCGCTGTCGCTGGCGGGTATAGTACCTATTCTCTCACCGGTGGCGGGATTGATATTGTGCAGGTAGTTGCCAGCTCGTGGGGCTAGATGTTGGCCTCCGATATAATTTGTAATGGATTGGTATTGGCTCAAGTCTATCATGCTGTAAAAGTACTATAATATTGAAATACTCTTGTGACTTATAGTGCATGGGGCAGGAATAGATCATGTGTTGCATTCAAGTGTATAATCGTTTTATGATATACAATTTGTATTGCTTACTTACAATTGACAGAGTGATGAATAGAGACCTTTAAGCTTGGCGGCTGCCATGCCCGGAAGGCACCGAGGAACGAGGTGGTCGCGCCCCTGTAGGGCGTGACGGTACTCTGGAGGGGATGGATGGGAGATGAAGTGAGTACTTTTGCATACAGCCCCAAAATAATTAATTAGAAAATGGGGGCTTGAATATTTGTAGGCAGAATACTATTTATGGCTTACTTTCGTTCTTTCAACGCATGAAATACATTGGATTAGTGAGCTTGATGCTCTGTGCTTATATAAGTGCGATAGCGCAATCGAAGGTAGCCACCCTGAAAGGGAGAGTGATTGATGAAAATCGCAATGCGATGGAGTTTGTAACGGTAAGTGTAAAAGAGCTGGGTATTGGGACGAAGACGGATGATAAAGGCCAGTTTGTGCTCGAAGTGCCCAGTGGTCGTATTCATACTTTTTATTTTTCATATATTGGGTATGAACCTAAAAAGATAACGAAGAGCTTGGATGAAAATGAGATCTATGCGGTAACGATATCGCTTAGCAGATTGGCAGTGACGATGCGTGAATTTGTAAAGAAAGAAGAACGAAGTAGGATGGAGGCGGGCTCTATACGTATTGACCCTCGCAAGCATAACTTGCTACCAAGTACGGTGGGTGGAATTGAGGGTTTGCTAAAAGTATTTTTGAGTAACAATAATGAATTGACTTCGCAGTACAATGTGCGCGGAGGGAATTATGATGAGAACTTGGTGTACATCAATGATTTTGAGGTATATCGACCGTTTTTGGTAAGAAGTGGTCAGCAAGAAGGGCTTAGTATTATCAATCCTGATTTGGTGAATAGTGTGAATTTTTCGACCGGAGGTTTTCAGGCGAAGTATGGCGATAAAATGAGTAGTGTGCTGGATATTACCTATAAACGACCTACCGAATTTGCGGGGAGTGCGACCCTGAGCATGCTGGGTGCCGGGGCGCATATAGAGGGTGTGGGTATCAATAGGCGTCTGACCTATATGGTAGGTGCACGACAAAAATCTAATCAATATCTGTTGCAAGCACAACCGACTAAGGGTATTTATAATCCTACATTTACGGATGTTCAAAGCTATATTACGTATCAGTTCAATACGGATTGGCAGATGGATATTTTTGCAAATTATGCTAGAAATCGTTTTGACTTTGTGCCGGAATATGCCACACAAAGTTTTGGTTTGATCAACAAAGCATTTCAGCTCCGGACGTTTTATACGGGTGCGGAGACGGATAAGTTTGATTCCAGATTTGGAGGCATATCGTTTACCAATACTCGATTCGACAAATTGACGCTAAAGTTTTTGGCATCAGGCTTTCAGACGAATGAGACGGAGACGTATGATATACAGGGTGAATATCTATTGGGGGAAATCGAAACGGACTTGGGCAAGGAAAATTTTGGTCAGCTTAAGTATGCATTAGGTACAGGTGTGGTACATACCTATGCCAGAAATTATTTGAATATCAATGTGGGCAATATTGGTCATAAGGGCACGTATGATGCCGGAAAACATTTTATTGCCTGGGGAGTGAATAATGAGTTTGTGCATATCAGCGATAGATTGAATGAATGGGAGCGCCGTGATAGTGCAGGTTTTTCGCAACCTTTCAGTGATAGCGTATTGAATATGGCTCGACGGTATAAGTCGTCGCAGGATTTTACGTATAGTAGGTTGAGTGCATATGTACAAGATAATATAGCCTTTGACTCTTTAGGCTTGGTACTGACTGGGGGGGTACGATTTAATTATAATCAACTAAATCAGGAGCTGCTGGTGAGTCCGAGAGCTCAGATGAGTTACAAACCCAGATATGCTAAACGAGATATTGTATATCGTGCATCTACGGGGATCTATAGCCAACCTCCCTTTTATCGTGAAATGCGAAATCTGGATGGTAATGTGAACAAAGAATTGAGAGCTCAGAAGTCGTTTCATGCGGTAGCAGGCTTTGATTATAATTTTAAAGCACTGGCCGGTCGGCCTTTTAAAATCACTTCGGAAATATATTATAAGAATATGTGGGACATAGTGCCATATGAGATCGACAATGTGCGTATTCGATATTTTGGGCGAAATAATGCGGTGGGCTATGCTTATGGTACAGAATTCAGATTGTATGGTGATATTGTAAAAGATGCTGAATCGTGGCTGAGTGTAGGTTTGATGAAAACGGGTGAGAATCTGCTGGATGATCAGGTGACGATTCCGAGTGTAGTGACCGGATTGGATAGTGCTACGATATATCCGGGTTATATTCCTCGACCTACAGATTCGCGTATTAGTGTGGGGATGTTTTTTGCAGATTATTTGCCCGGCAATAAAAATTTCAAGTTGTACTTGAGTGGTTTGTATTCGACTGGCTTACCCTTTGGTCCGCCCGATCAGAATAGATATGCGGACACGTTGCGGATCCCTTCCTATAAGCGTGTAGATGTGGGCTTTGCGGCCTTGCTGGTGGATGGCGAAAAGAAGAATCGCCCTCGGTATAGCTATTTTAGAAATGTAAAGTCGATGTGGCTGAGCCTTGAGATATTCAACTTACCGGGAATTCAGAATACTTTATCTTATATGTGGATTCAGGATCAAACGAGTGCTCGCACATATGCGATACCAAATAGATTGACAGCTCGATTATTGAATCTGAAATTGGTCACTAATTTTTAGTTTTTTACTTATTGGTCGGATTTTTCAAGTGTTTTATTGCATCTTTATGAGTATAGATATCAACCGTGATGCCTCCATTTATTTTTTTCCAAGTGAGTACAATTTGGCCGTCTAGTATTTCTTTACCCTGTTCTATACCTTGTTTTAGTTTGGCTTCTGCTTTTGCGACTAATTCGATTGATTGGTAAGCTTGGCCTTCGTTGCCAACTACTTGGGAGGCGCTACAATTGTCGTAATCTGTCCAATTGCAAGCTTCATAACCCGGTTCGCTACACTCAAGTGTGTGTCGACCTGTATGTTCGTCCTCACAGTTGTGCTTTTCTATTATTTTATCAAATCCATTGGGACCTTCGTTTTGCTTGGTGATGGTTATGTGTGTGGCAAATGAAGCGGAAGAAATTATTGATAATGCTGTAAGGAGAAATAGTTTTTTCATATGAAAAGATATTTGATATCAAATATATATTGAATAAATCAGAATGAAATTCTTTTTAATTTACATTTTCCATTTTACTTGTGTTTTTTAACATATTTGTGCGGCTTAGAGTCCTGCATACTCTTTTAGATATTGATAATGAGCGCCTATTTGTCCATTTTCACATATGGTGGCTCTGTGGAGTATGGCTGAGGATTTGTTGTTGATGATATCGGGTAATACATAGGTTATAAGATATCCGCCAAAATAACTGGAAGCATCGCGTGGCAATTCGTTTGGTAGATTATCTACCGCCATGATGTCGACGGTGTCGTAGGTCTGTTGAAATGGTTTTGTAGCTTGTAAAGTGAGTTTATCAAATCCGTAGGTGGGGTCGTCGATGGTACTGGCACCAAGGTTGCAAGGAATGGAGCCCCCTTCATCGCAGGTAATATCTGCGATGACCGGTATATTGAAATCGGGACGTTTTAGATCGGCTAGTTCGAACAAACGAGGAATTTCTTTATCCCAGTATACACCATTCATGAGTATATCTGTCATGCGGGCATATTGTAGGAAAGTGCAGCAGTAGTCTTGAGGGTTGGTATGAAAATCTTCTCTATTGTATGTACTGTCGTCTTTGCGAGCATAGAGGTCTTTGCCTTTCAATTGTACAAATACCGGATAAGCAAATCGCTTGGAGCTATATTCGTCCGGTGAAACTTCGGTGATATCTAGATATTGGAGTATGTCGAGTACACCTGTGGATACCCGTCCGGAGCCTGTGATGGCTATTTTGATTGGCGGAACAAAAAATGTTTCGTAAGATTGTTTAAGTTCCATAAAGTTCATCATGGTGTGAACTGGTTTAAGGCTGTATTGCCCAAATTTTTTACCATAAGCCAGTAGTCCATTGTGTGCGCCGACGACACCCGCCCAATAGCCAAAGCCTACGATACGATGCCCGTCGTCGTGGGTGAGGCATTCATAGTCTATAAGTTTGATTTTTTTGTCAATCATAGCTCTCATCAGGTCCTTGTTGTGCGCTTGGGCTTTTTTGGTATGGGAGAAAAACAGGTATGTTTTGTGTGGAAGGATAGTATCGATGAGGGGTTCTTTGACTCCAAATATTACATCGCACATACTTAAGTCTTCGCTGAGCGTGATGCCTTGTTGTTGGAATTCGCTATCGGTGAAGCATCGGATGGGTGAGGGTTGTACTCTGAATTCTACTTCGGGATACTTGATTTGAATTTCTTTGCATTGCTTGGGGGAGAAGGGACTTCTGTTGTCGCGTGGAGTTTTGCCTTCGCGAGCGATACCAATGTATGTCATCCGATGTTTTGTATTTATGTTTGCAAAGATAATTGAACTTATATGGAATATTTCAGACTATTCGAGTTACCCTTTTGTTTGCAAGTAGATAAAGCTAAGGTGCAGAAAAAGTATTATGAGCTAACCAGGATTTTTCATCCGGATCATGCGATGATGAAGGGGGATGAGGAGCAGAGTGAGGCATTGGAAATGTCGGCTACTATCAATAAGGCGAAGCGGGTATTGGATAATGCGGACTTATTGCTTGAATATGTGTTGACGGAGCTGCATATGATCGGTGAGGATGATAAAAACAGTTTGTCTCCTGACTTTTTGATGGAGATGATGGAGTATAATGAAACCTTGTTGGATTTGAAGGTGGAGGGTGATGAAGAGGGTTTGAATCGTATGCGAGATAAGATAGAGGAATTGGGTAAGCAACATACAGAATCCGTCACTTCGATCACATCGCGGCCGATAGATTCATGGTCGGAGGAGGAGAAAGGGGTATTGAAGTCTTATTATTATCAGCGTAAGTATTTGAGGAGGCTGCTAGATGTATAGTTTTTCTATTTTTTTGATATTATGAATGTCTGCCAGATTTTGCTTGCGTGAGGGATAGTAGCGGATACCCCACAGCGAGGCACGAGCGAGGAGTAGGAGCGAAAAGCCCGACCCTTTTGCCAGCAGTAGCTTGCGAGGTAGGAGCAATTGCTGAGGTGGCAAAAGGGGCACGCCCGAAGTCAATTATTACTTTGTATACAAAAGACGGACTTGCGCCCGTCTTTTTGTGTGTTTGGATTGTGTGCAGACTATGGTACCCATTTTTTGTGAGCAAAGCGTTCGCTAACGACGAGTTCTTTGCTTCCGGGTGTGTGTTTGTAGAACCCTTCGCCGGATTTTACCCCCAGGAAGCCTGCTTGTACCATATTGGCAAGTAAGGTAGCGGGTGCATATTTTTGGTTGCCGAAGCCCATGTGAAGTACGTTCATGATGCTGTAGCATGTGTCTAGCCCGATGAAGTCGGCTAGCTGTAATGGGCCCATGGGATGAGCCATGCCGAGTTTCATGATGGTATCGATATCTTCTACGTCTGCTACGCCTTCTTGTAGTGCAAGGATGGCTTCGTTGATCATTGGCATTAGGATGCGGTTGGATATGAAGCCGGGATAGTCGTTGACAACACAGGGTACTTTATTGATAAGGCGTGAAAGTTCTATGATGGCATTGGTAGTGGCCTTGTCTGTAGCGTAGCCATTGATAATCTCAACAAGTTTCATAACGGGTACGGGATTCATAAAGTGCATACCTATTACCTTGTGCATACGTTTGGTATGTGAGGCTATACGGGTGATTGAAATAGAGGATGTATTGGTAGCCAAAATGCATTTTTCGGGTGCCAAGGCATCCAGTTGTTCAAATATTTTTAGTTTTAGATCGATGTTTTCGGTGGCGGCTTCTACAACGAGGTCAGCATCTTCGAGCGCATCTTGCATGGAAGTAAATGTCTTGATAAGTGCGAGTGCATTATTTTTTTCGTCTTCACTGATGAGGCCTTTGGAAACTTGTCGATCCATGTTTTTGCTAATGGTGACTATGGCTTTGTCCATTGCTTGCTGGTTGACATCCATCATACGGACGTTGTAGCCATGCTGGGCAAATACGTGGCAGATGCCATTGCCCATTGTACCTGCACCTATGACGGTTACATTTTTGATGTGTGAGGCGTAGGAGGTGCCATTGGCAGTAGGCATGTCTACTTGTGGTTCTAATGTACTTGTACTCATTTGTTTAACTTTTTTTCTGTTTTTGTTTAAGAATTGCAAATGTACATGTTCGTGCATTTTTACATTCAGCTTTATTCCTCTATTTTTACACAATGAGTCGATATTTTATAAAAAATACTTTAATTCTTGCTTCTATGACAATTTTTGCTCATTCTTGTGCGGAAAATCAACAAAAATTGTTGTGTAAGAAATGGAAAACGGTTGCATTATATAATTCTAAAATGCAGTCTGAGTTGGATTTTATGCTAAAGTATATAGATACATTGGGATCCAATGATTCTGAGCTTCGTCAGTCTGTCAACTTAGATAGTATAAAGAATCTGTTGCGCTCAGAACTACAGGTATCGGAGGACGAGCACCGTTTGGCTTTGGAAAACACGATCATGGAATTTTTGCCTAATGGAAAGACTTATTCTAAATCGATAGATGGTGAAGACTCTGCTATGTATACGATAGAAGATAATGCCATCAAAATCGATGAAGCCAAACTGAAAGGGTATGGGGAAACAATGACCTTTGATATCATAAAATTGACTAAAGACAGTTTGAAAATTCGCTTTATCAACTTCGGTGATACGAGTTTGATTAGTTTAGTACCTGCGTTGTAGTGAAATAGTTGAAGATGTATTGAAATGATAAATATCGTTTTGTTGGGATATTTTGGCTGTTTGAATTTTTATATGCATCTAATTCCTTGCAAAATTGTTTTTGCAAGAGACTCATTAATACTTTTTACTTTTTCATAAATTTGAATAATTATGGTGGGGTAAAAGTGGATATTGTATTTGACAAAGTACGAGCATCATGAGAGAATCATAGCTTGATGAGCTTTCGCATGAATTTTGAAGTAGTTTACAATGAGCACTACACGACTGATTATGTAATTAATCAGATAAAAAAAGTCGCTCAAAGAGCGACTTTTACTATGTTATTTGACTACAATTATCTTGATTTTTTCTGAGAACCAAGGAAGTAGTTTCCTGAAGGGCCTTTCAAAGAAGGACTACCCAAACGATCTTGACAGCAACGGAAACCAACACTAGAACTAGTGTGCTTGCCTTGCATAAATCGACGTGTACCTGGGCTCATCCAGTAAGCTCGATCATTCCAGCTACCACCTTTGATAACGTGTGCATCATCAGAAATCAAGGTAGTATTGCGATAATCATAAAATGCATTAGATACGGTATCACCATCAAGGTAGTTGATTACGTTAGAACTACGGTAATTACCATAGCGCTCTTTCAGTTCATCATCTGTTACTTTGCGTTTTAAAAGACGACCTGTAGAATCTTTATCTTCCAATTCATAATCAGGAGTCGTTGCGTAGGTTTCAAATACATTACCACGGAATGGACGGAAATCATCCGCATCCGTTGGTGTGTTAGGACGATATACATCTAATACCCACTCACTTACATTACCAGCCATATTGTAAAGTCCGAATGCATTAGGTTTGTAAGCATAAATTCCTGAAGGAATGTCAGCGTTGTCATTAAGACCACCGGCAACACCCATTTGATCACCCATACCACGTTTAAAGTTGCCAAGTTGCATACCTTGATATGCGTTACGAACACCTTCTCTAGTGGATAAGTTGTCACCCCAAGGATAGATTTGACGATCTGTAACGACTTCTTCACCACGACGACGTTTGGAATCAGGCTCTGGATTACGACCACGAAGAGCTAATGCGGCATATTCCCACTCGGCTTCTGTAGGTAGGCGATAATCTGCAGTAAGGATACCGTCTTCATAACGGATATTACGTTTTTTGGAACCTGTAGGATTTAAATCTACTTTTTTACGACCGGGTGTACCTTCGTACTGTCCGGCTACATAAGAACGTACATTGAAGTTTTCATCTGCTACTTGATAAGGATTCTTTTTAAGATAACCTTTTTTGATTAGGATCAATTCATTTACACGATCCGTTCTCCAACGGCAGTATTCATTGGCTTGAAACCAATTCACACCCACTACAGGATAATAATTGTATGCAGCATGACGGAAGTAATATTCTACTTGCGGTTCATTGTACTGTAAGGCTCTTCTCCAACACTGAGTATCAGGAAGTGCATTATTGTATAAATCTGGATAATCGCTTCCATAAACACGTTGTAACCAGTAACAGTATTCTTTATAATGCAAATTGGAAACTTCTGTTTCATCCATAAAAAAGGAAGATACAGATACCGTACGAGGAACGTTGTTGTTTTCAAATGTCAAATCTTCTTCGGTTTGCCCCATGGTGAATCGTCCGCCTTCTACAAACACCAAACCAGGACCAACATACTGCCCTTCATAGAGGGGCACATCGAAACCTCCCATTGAGGGATCGTTGTAGTTCCAGCCAGTTTTAGAAGAAACGAGATTGCTCGATTTTTTGCTTCCGCACGAAGTCACCAAAATCACCATAGATAGTAGCAATAATCCGTTTAAGCCTAATAGTCTTTTCATGTTAAATTATTGTCGTTTTTTGAATAGCAAATATACTTTTTTATTTCTTTGGTTTGCAAAGAAAGTACAAGTATAAAGCAATACATTGGAAAATACAATATATTCTATAAAAATGTACAAAATGTTTTTCTAAAAATTGTCGAAATGAACATTTAAGAGGGGAAATGATTCATAACTACACTACATTCATCTCCTTTGAAACTAATCACCTCTATTTCAATTAATCACTCAATGCTTTTTGCAAAAATTGATTCAGTGGAACCAATGAATCAAGTACTTCTTGTATTTTATTCATCTCCTTGTCTTTTGTGATGTTTTCCATCGTCAAATCATGCACCGCAAACCAAGATTTCAACCGCAAATAAGCAGCCATAGGATGATCTTTACCATACTCCTTAGGTGCATTTAACAAACGATGTTCCTGACTCAAATCACCAAAAAGCTTTACAAATTTCTTATCTTCAATAATAGCTCTGAAATCCTGCTGCTGATAATCAATTTCCTGACGAATTTTCTTCACTATAGAAGGTTCCGGTAGGTAAATCCCCCCTCCCAAAAAGGCGCGATCAAATTCCAAATGAAAATAATATCCTGGCATAGGACTCTTTTTGCCACCCGGCGAAAAATAAGCCCCAAAATTCGTCTTATAAGGCTCCTTATTCTTTGAAAATCGAACATCTCTATTGATTCGAAACATACAATCTTTAGGCTTCAATGCACTATACTCCATAGATATACTTGTCAAGTATTTTAGAATATCTTGAACGAATTCACTCACATTATCTCTCGCATTTTCATACTGCACTCTATTTGCGTCAAACCACTCCTTATGGTTATTCTTAGTGAGCTCTTTCAAAAATTTGAGTGTACTTTTTTCAATCATTTTGTGTAGTTTTATCGTGCAAAGTACTCTAATTCAAAAAAGTTTTTTACCTTTCGCCCTAAATTTAACTATTCATAACGATGAAGACGACAATTACAGCCCTGTGTGTGCTCCTGACTACGAATGTGTTCGTAAGCAACCTGAATGCACAAGTCAACAAAAACAAAAAAAGCAGATACTACCAAAACAGTAATCCCGAACCAGAATTCAATGTGAAAGGTTTTTTTGTTGACAACGAAAAAAACGAAGTAGAAGAAAAACCAACAGAAGATCAATATGATGTAAAACTTCGCAGAAACGAAACAGACGGAAAATACCAAGACGAAAAAAGAGTATTGCGCAAAGCAGATGATAATAATGACGATAGCGATCGCACCGAACGCCGTAAGACACGTATGCACACCACTACCTATGGCACCTATAGAGTGTATGATGTAAACAGACCCGCCTACGATAAATACACCCAAGGAGAAACTACTAATCCGGAACCGGAAGTTCGCCCCACATCTACTCCCAAAAATAAAAAAGAAGTAGTTGCAAAACCTAAAGAAAAAGTCATAAAAATGACCTCCAACGAAAATGAATATGTTACAACCGTAGTCAAAAAACGTTACACAAATCTTGATGTTCTCAGCGATGATTTGGATTTAGCCAAAATCCAACGCCCCGTATTTAAAGGTATCTGCCAAGAATGTGATAGAGATGTTGACCGTATCATCACAAATAAAAACTGGAGCAATCTTGAAAAAAATTATCAGCTCAAACAGTGCTATATGCAACGCGACAAACGCCTACGCGAAGTACTCGATGTAGAGCAATACAAAAAATGGTTGCGTATCAAAGATGCCGACGAATACTTAATCTTAACTAAAGATCCTGAATTAAAAGACGGCATCTACAAATAAAAGATAGTTAACACACAAAATCAATGGGTAGCAAAAGCTACCCATTTTTTTTAGACAAAAACACAGAATATCAATCACAACCAAGGAGAAGATCATACTTTAATAATTTTAATTGGGGCATGCACTGCTGTCCGCTTCTACTCCTCGTCACGCAGGGTGCATCGCATTGTCGTGGCAGTAGCTCTGTTCCGCCGCTCTGCCACTCCATGCGCTGCTACCCTTTGTGCCTGTGGGGTAGCGCTACCATCAGGCAGCCACGTACTTATGATACTACCCATAACAAAAATATACTACCTGCAACCATGAATCAATAAAAAATTACCATTCACAAAAATGAGCAAAACACAGAATCAGTAAATGAAAAGATAGAAATAAAAATGAAATTATACAACAAGCAAAACCATGAGATGCACACAATAGCAACAATTAAAT